>JAEYOB010000396.1 GCA_023412175.1 Pseudomonadota bacterium
ATGGCGAGGCGCTCCTGCATGGCGTGGCGGCGCTGCGCGACCAGCAGACTGCCCATCACCAGGAGCGCCACCGCCCCGGCGGCCAGAAGCGCCGCTTGCCGGGCGCGGGCGTACGCCGGCTCCAGCCGGGTCAGCAGGTGCAGCGTCCAGTCGCCGTCGGGCAGCGTCGTGGATAGCATGATGTACGGCCGGCGTTGGCGGCTCTCCTCCACCGTGACGATGTCGCCGCCGTGCGGGTCGAGGCGCCAGGGAACGGGATCGGCGCCGGCCGGCACGGGTTCGTTGGTGAGTTCGGTCGGCAGGCTGCGGAAGCGCCAGGGGTCCACGTTGGTGATGAAGACGAGGCCGTCGCGGTCGGTCACCGCGACGCGCGGCATCGCCTCGCGCCAGCCGGCCTCCAGCGTATCGAAGGCCACTTTCAGCACCAGGACGCCCACTGTGCGGTTTTCCGCCACCACCCGGTGCGCCGTGTAGTAGCCCGGCACGAGCGAGGTGGTGCCCAACGCGAAATGATGCCCCTCGCCGGTCTCGACGGCGCTGCGGAAATAGGGGCGGAAGGCGAAGTTCTCGCCGACGAAGCTGTCCGGCCGCTTCCAGTTGCTGGCCGCGATGGTGGTGCCGTCGGCATCCATCAGGTAGAGCGCCGAGGCCGGCAGCGCGTCGGCAATGGCCTCCAGCTTGCGGTTCATGGCGGCGGCTGCGTCCGGCTTCGGATCGGTCAGCAGCTCAGTCACGGCACGGTCGTGCACCATCACGAAGGGGACGGCGCGGTGCTTCTCCAGCTCGGTACGCAGGTTGGCGCTGAACAGGGCGAGCTGGGCGTGGCCCTCCTCGCGCAACGCCTGGCGGGCGACCTGCTCCCCCCATCCCGCGGCCACCGCCGCCGCCAGCGGCGCGCCCAGGATCAGGCCAAGCAGCGCCACCACGATCCGGCGGCCGGGCGGGGTCATGGCGCGCCGCCCGCTGTCTGCATGGTGCCTGCCGTCCGCTTCACGCCGTTTGTCCCAGATTGCCGAACGCCACGGTTCTGCGCCGGGCCGGCGGCGCGGGCAAGGTCTCTTTTTTCGGCCGGCGGGCCGGGTCGGGGGCTGCGGCTTTGCGCGCCGGCTAATGGAATGTCTCGCAACGCCCGAAGAGGTTAAACTTCTTCCGCTTTATGCTGCGTTGCAGCAAGAGCTGGTCGCCGTGTGCGGAAATCCGCACAGGGCAGCTGGGGACGATGTGCGGATTTCCGCCCGCGCCGTGGGACGGGATACAGGAAATTCAAGGGCTGCACGTTTGGCACGCTGATTGCCTAAGGGGTGTCCAGACCAAGAAGCGCCGGCCCTACCACGGGCCTTGGCGCGGCCTAGGGAAACGCCAAGGAGATCTGCATGCAGCATTCCGGCCAGCCGGCTCAGAAAAAGCCGATCTACACGAACCTGACCTTCCAGGTCCTGACCTCCATCACCATCGGCATCCTGCTCGGGCATTTCTACCCGGCCATCGCCGTGGAGATGAAGCCGCTGGGCGACGTCTTCATCAAGATGATCAAGATGGTCATCGGCCCGATCGTCTTCCTGACCGTGGTGACCGGCATCTCGTCGATCGGCGACATGAAGAAGGTCGGCAAGGTCGGCGGCAAGGCGTTCATCTACTTCGAGGTGGTGACGACCTTCGCGCTGGCCATCGGCGTGCTGGTGGTGAACCTGGTGAAGCCGGGCGCCGGCATGAACATCCAGGCCGGTCAGCTCCAGGCCGACGCCGTGGCCAAGTACGCCACCGCCGCCAAGGAGCAGTCCACGATCGAGTTCTTCATGAACATCGTCCCGGACAACGCCATCGGCGCGTTCGTCAAGGGCGACATGCTGCAGATCCTGTTCTTCGCGGTGATCTTCGGCGTGGCCCTGGCCGCCATGGGGCAGAAGGGCAAGCTGATCGAGGACATCTTCGACAAGAGCGCCCACGCGCTGTTCGGCGTCATCGGCATCCTGATGCGCGTCGCCCCGCTGGGCGCCTTCGGCGCCATGTCCTTCACCATCGGCAAGTACGGCGTCGCCTCGCTGGTGTCGCTGGGCCAGCTGATGGCCGCCGTCTACATCACCATGGCGGTGTTCGTCTTCGCCGTGCTCGGCTCCATCGCCCGCATGTACGGCTTCAGCCTGTGGCGCTTCCTGCGCTTCATCAAGCAGGAACTGCTGATCGTGCTCGGCACCTCGTCGTCGGAGTCGGTGCTGCCGCGCATGATGGAGAAGATGCAGAAGTTCGGCTGCTCCAAGCACGTGGTCGGCCTGGTCATCCCGACCGGCTACTCGTTCAACCTTGACGGCACCTCGATCTATCTGTCGATGGCGGCGATCTTCATCGCCCAGGCATTCAACATCGACCTGACGATCTGGCAGCAGATCAGCATCCTCGGCCTGCTGATGGTCACCTCCAAGGGGGCCGCGGCGGTCACCGGCGGCGGCTTCGTGACGCTGGCCGCTACCCTGTCGGCCACCGGAACCCTGCCGATCGAGGGGCTGGCCCTGCTGCTCGGCGTCGATCGCTTCATGTCCGAGGCGCGCGCCATCACCATCCTGATCGGCAACGGCGTCGCCACCGTGGTGGTTGCCAAGATGGAAGGCGAGTTCGACGAGCAGAAGGCGGTCGAGGAGTACAAGCACTTCTTCCGCGAGCCGGCCATCGCCCGCATCTGACCGGGCACCTTCCTGGTTGATGCCTGTTGAAACGGGACAGGGGGCGGCTTCAAGGCCGCCCCTGTTTCGTATTATCCTCCGTGCCCCGGCGGCGTCTTGTGCGCTGGGGCGAATGCGCTATAACCGATCCTCCGGTTCGTTCACGGCGCAATCGATTAACCGAAAACAAGTTAACTGGGGAGCCCCGCATGTCCAGCGATCTCGATACCTTGGCGCTCGAATACCACCGCAAGCCGAAGCCGGGTAAGCTGGAGATCGTCGCCACCAAGGCGATGGCGAACCAGCGCGATCTGGCGCTGGCCTATTCGCCGGGCGTTGCCGCCGCCAGCATGGCGATCCACGGCGATCCGGCCCAGGCGGCCGAGCTGACCACCCGCGCGAACCTCGTGGCGGTTGTCACCAACGGCACGGCGGTGCTGGGCCTCGGCAATATCGGCCCGATGGCCGCCAAGCCGGTGATGGAGGGCAAGGCCGTCCTCTTCAAGAAGTTCGCGGGCATCGACTGCTTCGACATCGAGTTGAACGAGCTGGACGTCGATGCGCTGGTCGACACCATCGTGCGCATGGAGCCGACCTTCGGCGCCATCAACCTGGAGGACATCGCGGCCCCCGCCTGCTTCGAGGTGGAGCGGCGCTGCCGCGAGCGGATGAAGATCCCGGTCTTCCACGACGACCAGCATGGCACCGCCATCGTGGTCGGTGCCGCAGTGCTCAACGGCCTGAAGCTGGTTGGCAAGGACCTCGGTTCGGTCAAGGTGGTCTCCACCGGCGGCGGGGCCGCCGGCATCGCCTGTCTCGACCTGCTGGTCAGCCTTGGCATCAAGCGCGAGAACGTCTGGCTCGTCGACCGTGTCGGTCTGGTGCACAAGCACCGCAACGAAGAGATGAACGCCTTCAAGGACGCCTACGCCCAGAACACCGACCTGCGCACGCTGGACCAGGTGATCGACGGCGCCGACCTGTTCCTCGGCCTGTCCGGCCCGAAGGTGCTGACGCCGGAGATGGTCAAGCGCATGGCGGATCGGCCGGCCATCATGGCGCTCGCTAACCCCGAGCCGGAGATCATGCCGGATGTGGCGCGCGAGGCGCGCCCGGATGCCATCATCGCCACCGGCCGCTCGGACTACCCGAACCAAGTCAACAATGTTCTGTGCTTCCCCTTCATCTTCCGCGGTGCGCTCGACGTCGGCGCCACGACCATCAACGAGGAGATGAAGATCGCCGCCACGTACGCCGTGGCCGGGCTGGCCCAGGCCGAGCCGTCGGACGTGGTCGCCGCCGCCTACGTGGGCGAGGAACTGCGCTTCGGCCCCGACTACATCCTGCCCAAGCCCTTCGATC
>JAEYOB010000391.1 GCA_023412175.1 Pseudomonadota bacterium
CGGTTGAACGCCACCAGATGCAAGGTCGTCAGGATCAGGAACGGCCCCATGGACAGAAGCAGCGACCAGCGCGACCGGCGCTCGATGCCGCGCTGGAAGAAGATCAGCCACAGGGTCAGCAGCGAGACGGCGACGAAGCTGAGCGTCGTTCCATTGAGAAGCAGGTGCGGCCGCAGCAGGAGCAGGCCGGTGTTGAGAGTCGCGAGCCCGATCGCACCCAGCCGGATCAGGCGGAACAGGCGGGGCCGGCAGCGGGGCAGGTCCAGGTACAGCGCAACGAACATGGGCAGGCAGTACAGCGCGAGGATCGCCGCCGGCTGCATGATCCACCAGTCGGCATCGTTCGCCCACGACAGCCCCAGGGCGCGGTTGAACCCGGAGCCGACCAGTTCGGTCGTCGTCACGCCGAACGCCACCCCGGACGCGTAGCCGTACAGGCGGTTCTGCAGCAAGGCCCAGAAAGCCGCGAACAGCACGGTCACGCCGATGCTCGCGCTGAGGACGGACCCCTTCACGAGGCCCATCTCCGCCTCGTGCCGCGCGTGCGCCAGCTGGGTCCGGAGGACGGGCGAAAGCACGAGGACGAAGCGCGACTGCACGCGCAGGTACAGCGTGACGGCTTTGCCGCTGTAAGGGATGAGATCGACCGTGTACTGGAACCGCCCCGCCGGCACCGGGGCAACCTTCATCCCTCTCGTTTCCGTCGCCAGGACGCGGCCGTCCTCGGCAACCAGGAAGATGTCCGCCCGACTGATCAGCAGGGTTTGAATGGCGAGGAGCCAGCGGTCCGCGGCCTGTGTGCCGGACAGGTCCAGCCGGACCCTCCCCCACGCGGCCCCCGTGGTCAGGCCGAAGGTCGGGGGCGACGCGGTCGGGGGCCGGAACTCGACCCCTCCTCCCCGCTCCACCGCGACATCATCCAGCGTGAGCGTGGCATCGGGGTCGAAGAACGACTCCAGATAGGACGACAGCACAAGCGTGCCGTCCGCACCGGGGACCGCCGCGGGAGGAGCTTCGCCGGCATGCGCCATGCCGGAACCACCGCCCAGGATCATGGTTATGATGAAGATCAAAACAGCAGCGATCTTCATACGGCGCACTCCAGAACCTCGACGACCGAAGAGAGACGCGGCCACTCCAGCATACCGGCCACAAAATGAGAAGGATCATCCCAATCTGTCACAACATCTCAGGATTGATGCTTTGACACCCCCTGGGTAGGATCATAGGTTCCAGGGTGTTATCCGGGCGCTCTTGTGGACAGGATGTGTATGGCGCGGATCATCGTCGTCGAAGACGAAGCGGCATTGCGGGAAGATATTGCACTATACTTGCAGTCCGAGGGGCATGAAGTCGCGCAGTTGCCAAGCGGCCAGGGCCTCGACGATGCCCTCGCGAATGGCGCCGACATCGTCATCCTCGACATCAACCTTCCCGGTGAGAACGGTCTCGACATCGCGGCGCGCCTGCGGCGCTCCTCCCGGCTCGGCATTATCATGCTCACCGCGCGGCGGCTGGAGCACGACCGGCTTGCCGGCCTGGACGCCGGGGCGGACATGTACCTGTCGAAGCCGGTCAGCTTTCGTGAGCTGGCCGCGCATGTCCGGGCCCTGTGCCGCCGGATGCTCACCGACGGCGAGAGGCCGGCCGTTGCGAACGTGCCGGGCGCGCCATGGCAGCTCAAGCTGACGACGTGGCGGCTGGCTCCGCCGGCCGGACCGGAGGTTCCGCTCACCAAGCTCGAACTGCAGTTTCTCGCGTGCCTCGCCGGCGCACCGGACTCGTCAGTGATGCGGAACGAGCTGATGCAGGTCATCTATGGCGCCGCCCTGGACAGCAACAGCCGGGCTCTGGACGCCATGGTGCGGCGCCTGCGGGTCAAGGTGGAGAAGACGTCCGGCATCGCCCTGCCCTTGCAGGCGGTCTATGCGTCCGGCTACGCCTTCACCGCACCGCTGCGGGTTGTCGAGCCGCGCCAGAATGCCAACGCGCCGTGACGCCTGCTACGGGATGGAGCCGGTAACCTCACTCCGCGTCCTTGCAGGCCTTCACCGCGGCCTTCGCCAGATCGGTCAGCTTGCCGTCCACCGCCGCGGGATCGAAGCCCGGCAGGTCCGCCAGCAGGTCGCGCAGGCGCATGGCGATCAGTTCGCCGGTGTGGTGCTTCTCGTACAGCCGCACGTCGCCCAGGGCGCCGGCGACGCGCTTCAAGAGATCCCGGTCCATTCATCCCTCCCGTCCATCACCAGAACCGCAACAGGCCGGCCCGGTGCGCGTTACGGGACGGACGCCTTCCGGTGCGGCAGCGGCGGCGGAAAGGGGCCGGCCGGGACCGCGCCCTCGACGGCGCGCCGGACCTCGGCCACCAGATCCTCGGCCGGCTGGCCGTAGCAGGCGGCGGCTTCGCCCAGCGTCATGAACGGCGCCATGGCGCAGCCGGGGCACGCCATGCGGCGGCGGAGGAAAACGGAGAGCGTCTGCGGCCACCTCTCCAGGACTTCGGAGATGCGGTGCGACGCCGAGGGCAGGATCGGCTCGGTCATGGGCGGACGATGGACCGCTTTCGCCGTGCGGTCTTTGCTCCCGCGCAAACTCCGCTCAGGCAGGATCCTCGTCGGACGCCGGCATATCCTCGGCGATGGCGACGAGGCGGTGCGGCTGGCGGATCACCACCTGCTGGCGGCTGCTCTCGACAAGGCCCTGTGCCTCCCAGGCGCTGAGGATGCGGCTCACCGTGTGCAGCGTGGTGCCGGTCATTTCCGCCACGTCCTGGCGGGTCAGCGGGAAGGTGATCTCCACCCCGCCCTCCACCCGGCGCCCGGCCTGGCGGACGAGACGGAGCAGCGCGTGGGCGACGCGGCGCTCGACCCGTTCCGTGGACACCTCGCGCAGGCGGTTCTGCACCTCCTGCAGACGCCC
This sequence comes from Pseudomonadota bacterium, assembly GCA_023412175.1. Classification (GTDB taxonomy): domain Bacteria; phylum Pseudomonadota; class Alphaproteobacteria; order Azospirillales; family Azospirillaceae; genus Azospirillum. The sequence continues at coordinate 2,920 of JAEYOB010000391.1, forward strand.
GCCGACGACGCCCAGCGCGTTCAGCGCGATGCGCGGGTGGCGCAGCATCAGATCGGTCATGATGGCCTTCGACCAGAAGACCTCCACGCAGTCGGCCATGGCGACGGCGTCCACCGGGAAGGCCGCGCCGGTGAACACCGCCACCGTGCCGAAGGTCTCGCCGGGCCCGATGAAGCGCACCACCACCTGCTGCCCGTCGGCGCCGGTCTGCACCAGCTTGAGCCGGCCGTCGATCAGCGCGTGGCAGGTCACGGCCGGATCGCCCTGCTTGAAGACGGTGCCGCCCTTCGCCACGCGGCGGGTCTGCGCGGAACGGATCACCTCCGCCAGCGCCGCCGCATCCAGGCCGGCGAACAGCCGCATGCCGTGCAGCACGGCGGGATCGGGGGCAAGCGGGCCGGCCATGGGACTCCGGTGGGTTGCTGGAACGTGCCGGACAGGATGTCGGCAGGGTACCGCCGCGTGCAACCACCTTCTACCCCGGCCGCGAGTTTGTGCTGGAACAAAGACGCTTTTCCGGCACTGCGCTATCCCTCGGGCAATCTTCCATAACCGAGACCCCGCGGAGCACCATGCAGACCACCATCCAGCCGGCCAGCGGCGACGTCGTCATCGACGTCCAGGCGATTCCGCCCTACGAGCGCCATCCGCTGATCTTCCAGGCGGTGCAGCGGCTGAACGCCGGCCAGGCGTTCACACTGGTCAACGACCACGACCCGCGCCCGCTGCATATGCAGCTCCAGATGCATTTCGGCGACGGCTTCGACTGGGAATACCTGGAGCGCGGCCCCGAGGAGTGGCGCGTGCGGATCTCCAAGCCGGCCGGTGCGGCGGATGCGACGTCGCATGTCGTGCGCATCGAGCACGACGGCCGCGCCGTGACCGCCCGGCCCGGCACCGAACCCGGCCCGACCGCCGACGGCGCCCTGATCGTCGAGGTCACCGACTGCCCGCCGGGCACCACCGAGGCCGAGGTGCTCGACCTGATGCGCGGCGTGGTGCCGCCGCCGGGCATGTACCGCCTCGCCTTCGAGCGCCTTATGGCGCGCCGCGGCGGTTCGTGCTGCGGCGGCATGTGCGGCTGAGCCTGAGGAGTATCGCCTATGAGCACGAACGTCCTCGGTGAGCAGCGCACGAAAGCGCCGCCGGTGTTCTTCGCCTACGGGTTCCGGCCCTTCTTCCTGCTGGCGGGCCTGTCCGCCGCGGCGCTGGTGCCGGTGTGGGTGTGCGTCGCCACCGGGGTGTTCGGCATGGGCGGCAACGTGCCGCCGTCCGGATGGCACGCGCACGAGATGCTGTACGGCTTCGCCGTCGCAGCCATCGCCGGCTTTCTCCTGACGGCGATTCCGAGCTGGACCGGCTCGGCCGCCGTCAAGGGGCGGCCGCTGATGGCGCTGGTGGCGCTGTACCTCGCCGGGCGCGTCGCCTCGCTGCCGGCGCTGGCGGACTCGGTTCCGGCGGCGCTGATCGACCTCGCCTTCCTGCCGGCGCTCGGCGCGCTGGTCGCCGGGCCGCTGATCAAGGCCGGCAAGGCCCGCAACACCGCCTTCCTGGCGCTGCTGGCGCTGCTGACCGCCGCCAACGCGCTGTTCAGGCTGGAGTGGCTGGGCATCACCCAGGCCACCGCCGGGCTGGGCGCCACGCTGGCGATCGGCGTCGTGCTGCAAATGGTCGTGGTGGTCGCCGGCCGCATCGTGCCCAGCTTCACCCAGAACGCCCTGCGCATGCAGGACCCGAAGCTCGCCATCACCCCCCTGCCCCATCTGGACCGTACCGCGCTGGTGCTGACCGCGCTGCTGATCCCCGCCGACCTGCTGCTCCCCGGCAGCGTGGTGACCGGCCTGCTGGCGCTGGCCGCGGCGGTGGCGCACGGGGTGCGGCTGTCGCGCTGGCATGGGCTGCGCACGCTGTCGCAGCCGGTGCTGTGGATCCTGCACCTGGGCTATTCGTGGATCGTCGTCGCCCTGGCGCTCAAGGGTCTGGAGTTCGGCGCCGGGCTGCCGCTCGGCGCGGCGTGGCTCCACGCCCTGACCGCCGGCGCCTTCACCACCATGATCCTGGCGGTGATGAGCCGCGCCGCGCTTGGCCACACCGGCCGCGCCATCGTGGTGTCCCGCCCGACGGTGGCCGCCTATGCCCTGGTCACGGTCGCCGCGGCGGCGCGCACGCTGCTGCCCATGCTGCCGGACGGCGCCTGGACGCCGGTCCTGCATTCCGCGGGTGCCCTGTGGACGCTGGGCTTCCTGCTGTTCCTCTGGGTCTACGCGCCGGTCCTCACCGGCCCGCGCGCCGACGGCCGCCCGGGCTGAGAAGCGCACTGAGGAAGCACACAGAAAAGCGGGCCGCCGGATATCCTCCGGCGGCCCATCAGTCGTGCCTGACAAGTTCCTGAAGCGTGCCCACGCAGACGCGCGAGCTGCCGTCCAAACACTGACCGATCCGGTCAGCTTTTGCATTAAGCTCTTTTGCCTATGACAAGCTGACAAAGTGTCGCGCGTCGGTACGCCGCTATTCCGGTGCGCCGAACAGGTCGGGCTGGGCGTCGGTGCGCGGATCCACCAGTTCGGCGCAGCCAAGGCCGATCAGGCGGTATTCCCTACCCCCTTCCCGTTCCAGCAGCTCGCAGCCGGCCGACCACAGCGCCTCGGCCGAGCGGGTCGGAGCGATGCGCTGCGAGCGGGTTAGCGTCTGGAAGTCCGACGTCTTCAGCTTCAGCACGACGTTGCGGCCGAGCAGGCCAGCCCTCTCCAGGCGCATCGCCACCTTCTCGGCGATCGGGCGCAGCTCGTGCTTGAGGATCTTCAGATCGCCGATGTCCCAGTCGAAGGTTTCCTCGGCGGAGATGCTCTTGCTGGGCGTCTCCGGCTCGACGCGGCGGCCGTCCTCGCCCAGCGCGAAGCGGTAAAGCCGGCGGCCCATGGCGCCATAGCGGCGCGCCAGCCAGATCTCCTCGCGCTGCGACAGATCGCCCACGGTGCGGATGCCGTCGGCCCACAGCTTCTGCCGCAGCGCCGGCCCGACGCCCCAGAGGATCGCCACCGGCTTCGGCGCCAGGAAGTCCACCGCCTCCGCCCGGCCGATCACCGAGAAGCCGCGCGGCTTGTCCAGGTCCGAGGCGATCTTCGCCAGCAGCTTGTTGTAGCTGAGCCCGATGGATGCGGTGATGCCCAGGTCGCGCTCGAAGCGGCGGACCAACTCGGCCAGCGCCTGGGCCGGGCTGATGCTCAGCCGCTCCTCGACGCCGGAGAGGTCGAGGAACGCCTCGTCGATGGAGAGCGGCTCGACCAGCGGGGTGAACGCCTCCATCAGCGCGCGGGCGCGGTGGCCGACCGCCTTGTACTTGGCCATGTCGGGCGGCAGCACCACCGCGTCGGGGCAGCGGTCCAGCGCCTCGCGGATCGGCATGGCCGAGCGCACCCCGGCCATGCGCGCCACGTAGCAGCAGGCCGCCCCCACGCCGCGGTGCTCGCCGCCGACGATCAACGG
>JAEYOB010000422.1 GCA_023412175.1 Pseudomonadota bacterium
GCCCCTGCCCGTTCGGTAGAGGCCGGACGGACGACCCGCCGTTACAGAACGAAGCCGCTACAGGACGAAGTCGTCGGATTGCAGCGCCGGGGCACCGGCGATCTGGACCTCGAAATCGGCCACGCGGTCGCCGTTCACGTCGGCCTGGACGAGGTCGCCGGCGTAGCGGAGCTGGCCGGCCACGCCGCCGAAATCGGCGGAGCCGATGTAGGTGAAGGCGTCGTTGTCCGTTCCGGCCGACGCCTGCGCGTCGATGGCGGACAGGTCGATCTTGTCGCCGGCTTCCCGCAGGAAGTCCCCGATGACGTCACGGGCGATGCCGGCGCCGCTGTCGGTGACGAAGGTGAAGATGAAGCGGTCGGCCCCCTCGCCGCCCATCAGGTTGTCGAGGCCGCGGTCGCCCATGAGGAGGTCGGCGTCGGGTCCGCCGTCCAGCGTGTCGTCGTCGGCACCGCCGCGCAGCGTGTCCAGGCCGAAGCCGCCATACACGATATCGTTCCCCTTGTTGGCGAAGAGCTGGTCGTCGTTCTCGCCGCCGCGCAGCGTGTCGGCGTCGATGCCGCCGTACAGCACGTCGTGGCCGAAGCCGCCGGTCAACTGGTCCTTGCCCTCGGCGCCGAACATCGTGTCGTTGCCGTAGCCGCCGATCAGTAAGTCGTCGCCCTGCTCGCCGGCCATGAAGTCCTCGTCGAACACGCCGTCGAGCGTGTCGTTGCCGAAGCCGCCCTGCAACGTATCATTGCCGCCGCTGCCGAGGACCAGATCGTCGTCGAGCCCGCCGTTCACCGAATCGGCGTCCGCCCCGCCATCGACGATGTCGTTGCCGTCCCCGCCCGACAGCGTGTCCATGCCGCCCTGGCCGTACAGGAAGTCGCTGTCCGCGTCGCCGGACAGCGTGTCGGCGCCGCCGCGCCCCAGGGCGGTGTCGCGCCCGGCGCCGCCGGTGATGTTGCTGACGCCGTCGGACCCGACGAGCAGGTCGTTGCGCTCCGTACCCGGAAGGTCGGGGCCGGAATAGTGCTGGTTCGCGACCTCCTGATAGGCGAACTGCGGGCCGTCGGCCGGGGCGGTGGCGCTCAGCCCCTGCAGGCGGCCGCCGACATCGCCGTACGGCGCGTAGTAGATGGACGAGGTGACGGGCGTGACGACCAGGGAGAAGACGCCGTCCCAATGATGCACCTTGGCGGCGGTCCAGGTGGCGGTTTCCCCGGCTTCGATCTGGTCGCCGGTGAGGTGCACGCGGGTGGCGCCGTTCAGGTTCGGGAGATGGGTGGCGGCCACCGTTCCCTGCGGGAGCTTGTACGGGGTGGCCTGCGCGAGGCTGCCCGGCGTGGCCGCCGCGGACGGGTGGAAGTGCGCCAGCGTCGGATGGACGAGGTCCCCCATGACGTTCACCGGGGGCATGGTGACCGCATCGACGATCACGTCCGAATAGGCGGCCTCGGTGTTGTTCTTGATGTTCAGGTTCAGGTCGAAGCGCAGGTCGTTCCGCACCTGCCCCGAGGCGGCGCCGGGGTCGAAGAGATTGTCGTAGAACTGGTAGACAATGGGCGCCGTGTCCGTGAGCGACGGGGACAACGTGAGCGTGTTCGTGGCCGCGTCGAAGCTGGGCGCCGCGGTGGCGTCGGACAGTTCGTAGACGGTCCAGTCCTTCAAGGTGAACGTCGATGACATGGCTGACCTCTCGCCTTCAGGTGCGGTGCTGCGCAATGGCGATCCGTCCGGCCGGGCCCGGCAGGAGCGTGATGGCCATCCTGTCAATGGCGGCGCGCCCGTTCCTGAATCGAAAGACAGTATGCCGTCCTTGCCATCCGGCAATGATCCCGAAGAAGCCTGGAATGGGATCAGGCGCGATTGCTTGACCGCCACTATGCGCGGCCAATCTGGCCGAATGTGTGAGCCAGTTCACACTTTCGATATTTTCCCCGGATCCGCGGGCGTGATACGGCAGTACCGGATCTTTTGCCTTCCGCAACGCACCGGGCATCGTCATGACCGAAGGCCCCCACCGGGGTACGCTCGTCGCCTACACGCTGTTCATCCTCGGATCGGCGTTCATGGCCTCCAACGCCGTCATCGGCCGCGCCGCCGTGCACGTGGTGCCGCCGGTCGGGCTGGCGTTCTGGCGCTGGCTGATCGCCTTTCTCATCGTGCTGCCCTTCGCCTGGAGCGGGCTGGTGCAACACCGCCGCGCGCTGCTGGCGCGCTGGAAGCAGTTCCTGGCGCTGGGCGCGCTCGGCATGGGGATCTGCGGCGCCGTCGTCTACGTGGGCCTGCAGCACACCACCGCCACCAACACCGGGCTGATCTACGCCACCAGCCCGGTGCTGATCCTGGCCATCTCGGCGCTGGCGCTGGGCGAGCGGGTCACGCCCCGGCAGATCGCGGGCATCGCGCTCGCCATGGCCGGCGTGCTGGTCATCCTGACGGGCGGCCGGCTGGACGCGCTGCTGGGCTTCGCCTTCAACCGCGGCGACCTGCTGATCCTGGCCGGCGCGGCGGCCTGGGCGGTCTACACCGTGCTGCTGCGGCGCACCGGCGGCACGCCGCTGCCGGTGGTGACGCAGTTCGCCGCCAACGCGCTGTCCGGCGTGCTGCTGCTGGCGCCCTTCTATGCCTGGGAGACGCTGTCCGGCCAACCGGTGGTGCCGACGCCGGAGACGGTGGCGGGGATCGGCGGCGTGGCGCTGGTCGCCTCGGTTCTGGCGTTCCTCGCCTACCAGAAGACCATCGCCATGCTGGGGCCGGCGCGGGCGGGGACGGCGCTGTACGTCACGCCGGTGTGGGTGGCGCTGCTCGCCTGGGGGCTGCTCGGGGAGACGCTGGAGCTTTTCCACCTCCTGGGCGTCGTGCTGATCTTCCCCGGCGTGCTGCTCGCCACCCTGCCCGCCGCGCCGCGCCCGGTCAATCGAGCATCGGAAGCCTGAGTCCCTGCTCAGCAGCGCACGCCTTGGCGATGTCGTAGCCGGCGTCGGCGTGGCGCATGAC
>JAEYOB010000516.1 GCA_023412175.1 Pseudomonadota bacterium
GTGACGCCGTCACGCCGCACCGGCGCCGACAACGAGGCGATCCTGCGCGCCCGCCTGACCGGGCCGAACGCCGAGGTGTGGGATGGCAGCGGCGAGAACCCGTATTTCGCCTATCTCGCCCTGGCCGACGTGATCGTCTGCACCTGCGACAGCGTGTCCATGGTGTCGGAGGCGTGCTCCACCGGCAAGCCGGTGTACGTGATCGAACTCGACGGCGGCTCGGCCAAGTTCCGCGCCTTCCTGGACGGGCTGTACCGCGACGGCATCGCCCGCCCCTTCACCGGGGAGCTGGAGAGCTGGACCTACCCGCCGCTGGACGAGACGCGCGAGGTCGCCGAAGCCGTGCGCCGCCGCCTGCTGGCCCGCCGGGGCCGGCCCTGAGCAGGGCAACGGGAAACCGCTGTTTCTGCCCGGATCAAGGGGCTATAACGGTCGGCCCGGTTCCTGCTGCGCGCGTATCATGACTCTCCGCATCGCCACCTTCTCCAACGTCACCGGCGGGGACAGCTTCTTCAAGGCGGCCGGGCACCCCCTGGCCGCCCCCAAGGCGGTCGCGCTGCTGGCGAGGCTGGCCGACGCCGGCCCGGTGGCGGTCTACGATCCGTACGGTCTGGCCGAACCGTTCGCCGAGCTCCACGACCTCTCCCGCGTCGCGGTCGGCGGCGTCTACGTGCAGGACGTGACCGCGGTCGGGCGCCGCGTGCTCGGCCATGCGGCGCGGCCGGTCACCGAGCTGCCGGCGAGCGGCGCGGCCCTGGTGTTCGTGGTGGCCTTCGATTCGCAGAGGCTGGAGAACCACATCGCCCACCTCGTCCCAGCCGGCGTGCCGGTGGTGTCGCTGGACGGCATGCGCATCCCCGAGGACATGCTGACCGACCACGCGCATTACCTGTCCCGCTTCAACTGGGCCACCAATTTCGGCTGGCTGCGGGACGAGCAGCCCCCAGGGGGAGCGGGGCGACACACCCGCATCGTCACCGCCAACTACTGGACCGGCTACGGCGCCCGCGCGCCGCGGCTGTGGGCGCGGCTGATGGACGCCGACGGCGCCCCCCTGGCCGAATGGACGGACGCGATGCCGCCATCCGGCGGCACCATCGCCATCGACAGCCGACAGGTGCGCGCCCGCTTCGGCCTGGGCGACTTCTGCGGCTCGCTGTTCCTGCACGTGATCGGCGCCGCCGGGCACGACGTGGTGAAGTACATGCTCGACACCTTCGGCGAATCGGACATCGAGCTGTCCTGCACCCACGACGCCAACGCCTGGCCGGCCGACCTCTACGCCGGCCTGCCAGCGCCGAAGGAGGACGAGCGCGTCCTGCTGTGGATCCAGAACAGCCACCCGGCGGCCATCCCGCCCGGCACCGTGGGCCTGAGCCTGATGGGCCACAACGAGGTGCGGACGCTGGACCGCGCCGTCGCTCCCTTCGCCACCGTGGCGCTGGACGTGGCCGAGCTGTTCCCCGAGGCGCGCTGGCCTGCCCAGTTCGAGGTGCGCGCCGGCAAGCGCTTCGTCCGCCCGCGCTACGAGGTGGTCACGGCCGCCGGCCGCCGCCGCGTCGCCCACGTCAACGTGGAGCGCGACGACCTCACCCTCGATCCCGCCCTGGCGACCCTGGCGCCGCTGCTGGGCAAGGGCCACCTCCTGCCGGCCCCGGTGCTGCCGCCGGAGCGCTGGCGCACCCTCCTGCTGCCCACGCCCATGAGCACCGCGCAGCGGGAGCTGCCGATCAAGGCGGTGGTCCACGACGCCGCCGGGCGCGTGGTGGCGGAGCACCGCTTCGGCAATCTGCGGCGGTCCGACAGCGTGGCGCTGGACGTCAGCGGCCTGCTGGACGGCGCGGCCCTGCCCGGCGGCTGGGGCCATGTGGAGCTGATGTACGATTTCGATGCCGGCCAGTGCGCCGATGGCTGGCTGCACGCCCTGTTCCGCTACGAGAACCGCGCCAGCGGCCACGCCGCCGACTCCAGCTTCGGCAGCCACGTCTTCAATACGGCGCTGACCTATCGCGGCGAGCCGCAGAGCTACCACGGCCATCCGCCGGGCCTCTCCACCCGGCTCTTCCTGCGCCTGGGGCCGGAGCCGCTGGACACCTTCGGCGTCCTGATCTACCCGGCCTCGACGCCGTGGCACGCCTCGTCGGACACGTCCCTGGTGCTGACCCGGCGCGACGGCGCCGAGGTGGCACGGCGGAAGATCGCCATCCCCTGCTCCGGCTCGCGCCTGTTCAGCCATCGCGAGACCTTTACCGAGGCGGAGCGTGCGGCGGCCGGCGAGAATGCCTACATCCTGATCCGCGACACCACCTGCCGGCTGTTCGGCTATCAGGGCTGCCTGGATGTTGGCGGCGCCTTCAGCCTTGACCATATGTTCGGTTTTTGACCCCAGACGCTCGATTTTCAACGGACGGCGAGAACCCATGCCCGCGACGCTCCACACCAAGGTCCTCATCATCGGCGCCGGCCCGGCCGGCTACACCGCCGCCATCTACGCCGCGCGCGCCAACCTGGAACCCGTGCTGGTCCAGGGCATGCAGCCCGGCGGCCAGCTCACCATCACCACCGACGTCGAGAACTATCCGGGCTTCGCCGACCCGATCCAGGGCCCCTGGCTGATGGAGCAGATGGCCAAGCAGGCCGAGCACGTCGGCACCAGGCTGATGTTCGACGTCATCGTCGACGTGGATTTCACCCTGCGCCCCTTCGTGGCGAAGGGCGACTCCGGCGACACCTACACCGCCGACGCCGTGGTCATCGCCACCGGCGCGCAGGCGCGCTGGCTGGGCCTGCCCAGCGAGGAGGCGTTCCGCGGCTACGGCGTGTCGGCCTGCGCCACCTGCGACGGCTTCTTCTTCCGCGGCAAGGAGGTCGCGGTGATCGGCGGCGGCAACTCGGCGGTCGAGGAGGCGCTGTACCTCACCAACCACGCCTCCAAGGTGACGGTCGTGCACCGCCGCGACGCCTTCCGCTCCGAGAAGATCCTGCAGGACCGCCTGTTCCGCAACCCGAAGATCGAGGTGGTCTGGGACAGCGTGGTGGAGGAGATCGAGGGCACGGGCGACGGCAGCCTGACCAACCCGCGCGCCGTCACCGGCCTGCGCCTGAAGAACGTCAAGACCGGCGCGGTCTCCAGCCTTCCGGTCGAGGGCGTGTTCGTCGCCATCGGCCACTCGCCGGCCACCGAGGTGTTCAAAGGCAAGGTGGCGATGGACGAGGCCGGCTACATCCTGACCGCCCCGGACTCGACGGCCACCAACGTCCCCGGCGTGTTCGCGGCGGGCGACGTCAAGGACAAGGTCTACCGCCAGGCGGTCACCGCCGCGGGCATGGGCTGCATGGCGGCGCTGGAGATCGAGCGCTGGCTGGCCACCAACGAGCCGGCCGCCGGCGCGCACGCCGTGCAGAGCCCGGCGGGCACCTGGTAAGAACCCCCTCTCCCGCCCCGGGAGAGGGAGGGGCTCGCCCGTAGGGTGGGAGGGTGAGGGTAAATCCAAGGATCCTCGGCTTTACCCTCACCCGGCCGCCTGCGGCGGCCACCCTCTCCCGGGGCGGAAGAGGGTTGAAGGCTCACTGCTCCAGCAGGCTGCGCAGCATCCACGCGGTCTTCTCGTGGATCTGCAGGCGCTGGGTCAGCAGGTCCGCGGTGGGCTGGTCGTTGGCCTCCTCGGCGGTCGGGAACACGGCGCGCGCCGTGCGGGCCACCGCCTCGTGGCCTTCGACGAGCTGGCGGATCATGTCGTTCGCCTTCGGAACGCCCGTCTCCTCGGCGATGGTCGTCGTCTTGGTGAACTGCGAGAAGCTGCCCGGCGCCGGATAGCCCAGCGCGCGGATGCGCTCGGCGATCTCGTCCAGCGCGTTCCACAGCTCGGTGTACTGCTCCATGAACATGACATGGAGCGTGTTGAACATCGGCCCCGTCACGTTCCAGTGGAAGCTGTGCGTCTTCAGATACAGCGCGAAGGTGTCGGCGAGCACGCGGCTCAGCCCCTCCGCAATGGCCTTGCGGTCGGCTTCGGCGATGCCGATGTCGATCTGCATGGAAACCTCCTTGGTTGGTCCGTCTGCCTACCTTGTTTGGCACGGGCGCGTGTCAACCCCACTGCGCCCAATAGCCGCACCCCCGAGCTACTCCCTCGGCCCGCCCCCTATCCGAAGGGCGTGGCGCACTGCACCGGCCTTGGGCTATTGCCGCGCAGCGATGGTGCCTCCACTATCATCGGGAGAGCGGCAAGGGAGGACAGGATGCGAATCGCAGTCATGGGGGCCGGCGCAGTCGGCGGCTATTTCGGCGCCAGGCTCCTGGCCGCCGGGGCGGACGTGGCGTTCCTGGCGCGCGGCCGGCATCTGGCGGCCATCCTCCAGGACGGCCTGCGCATCGAGAGCACGTCGGGCGAGCTGCTCCTGACCGACATCGTCGCCACCGACGATCCCGCCGCCGTCGGCCCGGTGGACGTGGTGCTGTTCGCCGTCAAGCTGTGGGACACCGAGGCCGCCGCCGCCATCCGGCCGCTGATCGGCCCGGAGACCGCGGTCATCACCCTGCAGAACGGCGTCACCAGCCTGGACGTGCTGACCGCCGCGCTGGGGCCGAAGCACGTGGCGGGCGGCGTCGCCCACATCGCCGCGCAGGTCTTCGCGCCGGGCGTCATCCGCCACACCGGCACGCTCGCGCGCATGAGCTTCGGCGAGCTGGACGGCAGCCGGTCGGAGCGGCTGACGCAGTTCCACGGCCTGGCGGCCCTCGCCGGCTTCGACGCCATCTTCAGCACCGACATCCTGTCGATGATCTGGGAGAAGTTCACCTTCCTGGCGCCGCTCAGCGGCGTCACCGCGGTGACCCGGCAGCCGGTCGGCGTGATCCGCGCGGTGCCGGAGACGCGCGCGCTGTTCCTCGACGCGGTGGCGGAGGTGGCGCGCGTCGCACACGCCAAGGGCGTCACGCTGGGCGCCGACGTCATAGACCGCATCGGCGGGCTGATCGACGCCCTGGTGCCGGAGATGAAATCCTCCATGCTCAACGACCTGGAGCGCGGCGGCCGGCTGGAGCTGCCCTGGCTGTCCGGCGCCGTCGCCCGGATGGGTCAGGAGCTGTCGGTGCCCACCCCCGTTCACCGCACCATCGCCGCAGCGCTGGCGCCCTACGCGGACGGCTCGCCGAAGTAACAGGGCGCAGGGGGGACCGTCAGGCGGCGCGCCCCGACAACGCCTTCACCTTGTCGGCCAGCGCGGCCATGCTGTCGATGATCGACAGAGGGGACGCACCGTCCTCGGCCTTCTGCGCCGGGGCGGACGCCGCCCCGCCGAAGGTGCTGTAGAACGAGATGAAGTCCTGCGTCGGCTTGCTCGACGCCTCGAAATACGAGAACCCGAGATGGGCGTGGGTTATCGAGTTCATGAACTTCAGCTCGGCCGTTATCATCCTCAATGACACGCTGATGATCACGAATATCGAAAACACGGAAAGAACCCTGTTGAACACACCCGATATGTACGTCACGTCGGTGTTCGATGCTGACTTGAGCAAATTGTGAATGGACTTCTCGGTCTCCTGAATGGCGGCATTGAAGGCGTCTTTCCTTTGCTGCGCCATATCCGCCATCTCTTTCACCACGTCCCGCAACTGCGCGATGTACCGCTTCTGGGTCGCCGGATCGAGCTTCGCGAAATAATCCCCCGCGCTCGGCTCCGGCGACTTCGCCTCATAGTGCTGGTAGCCGGTGTCGTGGATTGAAAATGTGTTGGTGACCACCTGCCGGTCCTGCCCGAGCATGATGGCCGTCACAGACAGATTGTAGGATACGGTTCGTCTCCCCTGGGGGTCGCTGCTCTGCCCCATGCCGATGCCGATGTACGAATAGGTCGACCGGCCCATCCCCGTCGATATCGGCACGCTCGCCTGGAACGAAGACCAGCGCATCGCCAGTTCCTGGACGCCCGGCTTCGGCGTGTCCAGCAGGGCCTCCAGGGACACCGCGGTGTTCAGCGTCTTCCGGGCGGCCGCGATGATGTTGTCCGCGTTCCTCACAGCCTCGGCAATCTGGTCGCGCTGCCGGAACTGCACATCCAGTTCGGAAAAGACGACGCCTTCGCTTTCCGCCGGTCTTTCAAAGCGCAGGCTGGAAAAGAACTGCGAATAGGACGCGAAGAACAGCCCGAAAACGCAGACCACGATGAGCAGCGCCAGCCACCCGATCTTCCGCTGGGAGGCGCGTATCGCCTCGCGATAGTCGGAGGTGTCGAGCATCCTGGGGGGTGCGAAGGAGTCGACGACGCGGGCGCTGTCGAGCGGCGCGGCAACGGGCAACGTGACCTCACTCATCGCGCTCGCCTCCATTCCGGGCCATCCCAAAAGATATGTTTCCCTCAACATCGCCGAAAATGCGATGAAGTGCCGCATCATGCATTCGATACGGCACGAACACCACCGCCTTTCGATCCATTGGTTGATGCCGTCGAGTCCACAAACAACCCAATTCCGCGTTCCGGAAGGAAGCAGACCCGGACGGAACCGAGACGAACAGCCGCAGCGCATCGAAAGAGGATTCTTTGCCGGTTGCGTCTGGGGCTACAATGCGGCTTTCGCCAGTCCCGCAGCGGTCTGAGCGCAGGCCGCGCGATCAAGACAATGCCAATGGGAGGTGTGCATGCCCCATTCACACGTATCGACGGCGCGTTGCGCCGCGCTTGTCGGTCCCTACCTCAGCGGCAAGACGACGTTGCTGGAGAGCCTGCTGTTCGCCACCGGCGCCGTCACCCGCAAGGGCAGCGTGCGGGACGGCAACACGGTCGGCGACAGCGCGCCGGAAGCCAAGGCCCGCCAGATGAGCGTCGAGGTCAACCTCGCCACCGCGGAGTACCTGGGCGAGCGCTGGCACTTCCTCGACTGCCCCGGTTCGGTGGAACTGAGCTACGAGACGCAGTGTGCGCTGATGGCCTGCGACGTGGCGGTGGTGGTCGCCGAGCCCTCGGCCGAGCGGGCCGTGCTGCTGGCCCCCCTCTTCAAGTTCCTCGACGACAACCAGATCCCGCACATCCTGTTCGTCAACAAGGTGGACACGCTGGGCGACCTGCGCATCCGCGACGTGGTGCAGGCCTACCAGGCCGTCTCCTCGCGTCCGCTGGTGCTGCGCGAGGTGCCGTTCCGCGAGGGCGACAAGATCGCCGGCTACGTCGATCTGGTCAGCGAGCGCGCCTACCACTTCAACCCGCACAAGCCCTCCGACCTCGTGCAGATGCCGGACTCGGTCAGGGAGCGTGAGTCCGAGGCTCGGCAGGAGATGCTTGAGGCGCTGGCCGACTTCGACGACGGCCTGCTGGAGCAGCTTCTGGAAGACGTGAAGCCGGAACCCGGCAAGGTCTACGACGATTTCGCCAGGGAACTGGCGGAGGACCTGATCGTCCCGGTCTTCCTCGGCTCGGCCGAGAACGACGGCGGCATCCGCCGCCTGCTCAAGGCGCTGCGCCACGAGGGGCCGGAGGTGACCTCCACCGCCGAACACCGCCTGATCCCCGACGGCGGCGTGGTCGCCCAGGTGTTCAAGAACCTCAACGCCGCGCACGCCGGCAAGCTGAGCTTCGCCCGCGTCTGGCGCGGCACGGTCACCGACGGCATGACGCTGGGCGGCGAACGGGTGTCCGGAATCTACCGCATGATGGGCCACGACCAGCAGAAGCTGTCCCAGGCGGCGGCCGGCGAGGTGGTGGCGCTCGGCCGGCTGGACAAGGTGACGTCCGGCGACCTGCTGACCGACAAGGGCAACCTTGGCCGCCCGGACAGCTGGCCGGAGGTGCCGTCGCCGGTCTACGGCCTCGCCGTGCACGCCGAGAACCGCAACGACGAGGTGAAGCTGACCGGCGCGATCCAGAAGCTGCTCGAGGAGGACCCCTCGCTCAAGTTCGAGCAGTCCCCCGACACCGGCGAGATGGTGATCTGGGGCCACGGCGACATCCACCTGCAGATCTCCATGGACCGCCTGCGCTCCAAGTACAACGTGGCGGTGAAGGGCAAGGCGCCGCAGGTGCCGTTCAAGGAGACGATCCGCAAGGGGGCCGAGCACCACGCCCGCTTCAAGCGCCAGACCGGCGGCCATGGCCAGTTCGCCGACATCCACGTGCAGATCAGGCCGCAGCCGCGGGGCGCCGGGTTCGAGTTCAAGGACGCGGTGGTCGGCGGCGTGGTGCCGCGCAACTTCATCCCCGCGGTGGAGGCCGGCATCCGCGAGTACATGGTGCACGGCCCGCTGGGCTTCCCCGTCGTGGACTTCGCCGTCTCCCTGAACGGCGGCCAGTACCACGCGGTGGACAGCTCGGAAATGGCCTTCAAGACGGTGGCCCGGCAGGCCATGCAGGAGGCGCTGCCGAGCTGCGAGCCGGTTCTGCTGGAACCGATCGTGCAGGTCTGCATCGCCGTGCCCAACGAGTTCACGCCGAAGGTGCAGCGCCTCATCAGCGGGCGGCGCGGCCAGATCCTGGGCTTCGACGCCCGGCCCGGCTGGCAGGGCTGGGACGAGGTGAAGGCCTACATGCCGCAGGCGGAGATCCACGACCTGATCGTCGAGCTGCGCTCGCTGTCGCTGGGCGTCGGCACCTTCACCTGGGCCTTCGAACGCCTGCAGGAACTGACCGGCAAGATGGCCGACAAGGCCGTCGAGCAGCGCAAGGCGGTTCTAGCGAACGCGTGATCCGTGCGGAGGGGCCGGCACACGCCCCCTCCCCATGCTGCGCATGGGTTCCCTCCCTCCCCCGCTGCGCAGGGCCTTCCCGGCTGGGCGGCGGAGTTCCCTCCCCTGCCCAGC
>JAEYOB010000527.1 GCA_023412175.1 Pseudomonadota bacterium
GTCTACGACATCGACGGGCTGGAGAACACGCGCTGGGTCAAGGTGGAAAGCCCGTTCGGCGAACCGTCGGATGAGTTGCTGACCGGCGAGCTGGACGGCCAGAAGCTGGTCTTCCTGCCGCGCCACGGCCGCGGCCACCGCATCCCGCCGTCGGAGCTGAACTTCCGCGCCAACATCGACGCGCTGAAGCGCATGGGCGTGACGGAGATCCTGTCGGTCTCCGCCGTCGGCTCGCTGAAGGAGCACCTGCCGCCGGGCACCTTCGTGGTGGTCGACCAGTTCATCGACCGCACCTTCGCCCGCACCAAGAGCTTCTTCGGCACCGGGCTGGTGGCGCACGTGGCGCTGGGGCATCCGGTGTGCGGGCGCCTGGGCGACGCCATCGAGGCGTCGCTGAAGGAGCTGGACATCAAGTTCCAGCGCGGCGGCACCTACATGGTCATGGAAGGCCCGCAGTTCTCGACGCGGGCGGAGTCCGAGCTGTACCGGAGCTGGGGCTGCGACGTCATCGGCATGACCAACATGCCCGAGGCCAAGCTCGCCCGCGAGGCGGAGATGTGCTACGCGACGGTCGCCATGGTCACCGACTACGACTGCTGGCACCCGGACCATGACGATGTGACGGTGGACGCCGTCATCAAGGTGGTCGTCGCCAACGCCGGCAAGGCGCGCAGCCTCGTCAAGCAGTTGGCGCCCAAGCTGCGCCACCGCGGCCACGTCTGCGGCCAGGGCTGCCACACCGCCCTGGACAGCGCCATCATGACCGCCCCGGACAAGCGGGACCCGGAGCTGATGAAGAAGCTCGACGCCGTCGCCGGCCGGGTCCTGGGCAGGACAAAGTAGACGCGACGCATTGGTGGTAGGGTTTGTTGCGGTGCAGCAATACTCGTTGACCGCTGCGGAAGGGCTATGACAAGGTTTGGACTCAAAACCCAGACCTTGTTCATAATGTCGTGCGTGATCGCCATGTCGAAATCTGCCCCCCGCTGCCATAGCAGATGCTGTCATTGCGGGGAGCCTGTTCTGCGTGGCCAAGCCCATTGGGCGGGCGACCCGCAGGACCGCACGTGGCACTACGCGTGCGCGGAAGCGGCGGAACTGGTCCAGCCCTACCGGGCCTGGATCGACAGCATGCGCAGCCGCGAGGCTTGAGCGGGACGAAAAAGGGCGCCCGGCCGTCGCGGCGGGGCGCCCTCGATCTGAAGAACTATGCCGGAAGGACGGAGGCGGAAGGCCGGTCAGTGCCGGGTGCGGGCCGGGGTGACGTAGACGCCGTCCCAATCGACGCCGAACAGCGCGTCGTCACCGGCGTCCTCGACCAGCTCGTCGTACTCGGACGGGTCGATCAGGCCGAAGATCGAGGCGGTGCCGGAAGCGTCCAGGTCGCAGGTGACGACACGGCCGGCCACTTCGAGCGAGGTGAAGAACACCTCGGGCAGTTCCATGGCGTCCAACTCGGCGGCGACCTTGCACTCGATCTGGTGGGCGACGACCGCGGCGAGGCCGACGCGCAGCTTGGCGGCCTGCGAGGCCCAGACGATCTTCTGCACCCGCGACGCCGGCCGCGTGTCGGCGCCATCCGCCATGTCGGGGTTGGCGGCCATGGTGATCATCCGGGAAACCAAGCTGGACGGGCTCGACGTGCGCATAGGGACCTCCGTGATAGGCACCCCGAGAATCAGGCCTGGCCAGTTAACGTGGTCTTAATACGGAACGGAGCAGAGGGCTTACCCCCTATGGATTATTGCCTAGGCGTTTTCGCAAGGGCGGCATAGGCCCCGGCGACCAGGGCCGCGACGCGCGCGTTGTTGCGGATCAGCGCGATGTTGGCGTCGAGGCTGCGGCCATCCGTCAGCTCCTTCAGCCGGCCGAGCAGGAACGGCGTGACCGCCTTGCCGACGACGACCTGCGCATCGGCGTCCTTCAGCGCCCGGGAAATCACCGCCTCCATGTCCGCGGGGTCGAGCGCGTCCGCCTCGGGGATCGGGTTGGCGAGCACCACGCCGCCCTTCAGCCCCAGCCGCCACTTGGCGTGCAGGATGCGGGCGACGTCGGCCGGCGTGTCGCAGCGCCGCACCACCTTGAGGCCGCTGGTGCGGGCGTAGAAGGCCGGGAAGTCCCCGGTGCCGTAGCCCAGCACCGGCACGCCGCGGGTTTCCAAATATTCGAGCGTCTTCGGCAGGTCGAGCACCGACTTGGCACCGGCGCAGACCACGCAGACGTCGGTCGTCGCCAACTCGTCCAGGTCGGCGGACACGTCGAAACTGGTTTCGGCGCCGCGGTGCACGCCGCCGATGCCGCCGGTGGCGAACACGGCGATGCCCGCAAGTTTCGCGGCGATCATGGGGGCGGCCACCGTGGGGGCGCCGTCGGCGCCCATCGCCAGGGCGACCGGCAGGTCGCGCCGGCTGAGCTTCCACACGTCCCTGCCGGTGGCGAGGCGTTCCAGGTCGTCGTCGCTCAACCCGACGCGGATGCGGCCGTCGAGCACGGCGACGGTGGCGGGCACGGCGCCCTCGTCGCGGACGATGGCTTCCAGCGCGCGGGCCGTCCCGGCGTTCTGCGGGTACGGCATGCCGTGCGCGATGACCGTGGATTCCAGCGCGACGACCGGGCGGCCGTCGTGCAGGGCGGCGGAGACTTCGGGCGCCAGGGAAAGGAAGTCGTGCATGGAAGACAGGATGCGCCGGGACGGGTAGGTGGCGCAACCCTTGCCCCCACCCTGACCCTCCCCCGCTGCCGCAGGGGAGGGATGGGGTGGCGCTAGGACCTTGCTCCTACAGCATGCGCCGCCCATATTTCCGCCATGGCTTCTCCCCATCCCGAACGCTGGATCCGCGTCTGTCCGGAAGGGCTGTACGTAGAGCCCGGCGGCTTCTTCATCGATCCCGTCCGCCCGGTCGAACGCGCCGTCGTCACGCACGGCCATTCCGACCACGCGCGGCCCGGCCACCGGCGTGTGCTCGCCACACCGGGGACGCTCGCCATCATGCGCCAGCGGCGGGGCGAGGGCTCCGGCGCGTCGCAGCAGCCGATGGAATACGGTGAGACGGTGCGCATCGGCGACACCACCGTCCGGCTGGTGCCGGCCGGGCATGTGCTGGGCAGCGCCCAGGTTGTGGTCGAGCACGCCGGGGCGCGCATCGTCGTGTCGGGCGACTACAAGCGCGCGTACGACCGTACGTGCCCGCCGTTCGAGCCGGTGCCCTGCGACGTCTTCGTCACCGAGGCGACCTTCGGCCTGCCGGTGTTCCGCCACCCGCCGGACCTCGCCGAGGTCGGCAAGCTGCTGCATTCGCTGGAGGTGTTCCCGGAGCGCAGCCACGTCGTCGGGGTGTACGCGCTGGGCAAGTGCCAGCGCGTCATCACGCTGCTGCGGGCGTCCGGCTACGACCGGCCGCTGTACCTGCACGGGGCTCTCCAGCCGATCTGCGATCTGTATGAAGGGTCCGGCGTGGAACTGGGCGAACTGCGCCCGGCCACGGTGGCGGCCAGGGAGGAGCTGAAGGGGGCGCTGGTGCTGGCGCCGCCGGGCGCGGTGGCCGACCGCTGGGCGCGGCGGCTCACCGACCCGGTGGTGGCGGTGGCGTCCGGCTGGATG
>JAEYOB010000574.1 GCA_023412175.1 Pseudomonadota bacterium
CTTCTTCCTGGCCTACTCGCCCGAGCGCGAGGACCCCGGCAACGCCCAGTTCGAGACGGCACGGATCCCCAAGGTGGTGTCCGGCGATGGCGACGCGGCGCTGGCGCTGTGCAAGGCGCTCTACGACCAGTTCGTCCGGACGGTGCCGGTTTCCTCGCCGGAGACGGCCGAAGCGGTGAAGCTGACCGAGAACATCTTCCGCTCGGTCAACATCGCCCTCGTGAACGAGCTGAAGATCGTCTACGACCGCATGGGCATCGACATCTGGGAGGTGATCGAGGCCGCGAAGTCGAAGCCGTTCGGCTACATGCCCTTCTATCCCGGCCCCGGCCTGGGCGGTCACTGCATCCCCATCGACCCCTTCTACCTGACCTGGAAGGCGCGCGAGCTGGGCATCGCCACCCGCTTCATCGAGCTGGCGGGCGAGGTCAACAACGGCATGCCGCACTACGTGGTGAGCCGCACCCGCGACGAGCTGGACCGCCGCTTCCGCAAGGGCCTGTCCGGGTCGCGCATCCTGGTGGTCGGCATCGCCTACAAGAAGAACGTGGCGGACATGCGCGAAAGCCCGGCGCTGACCATCATGGAACTGTTCGACCGCGCGGGCGCCAAGGTCGATTACTACGACCCCTACTTCTCGGTCATCCCGCCGACGCGGCAGCACGCCGACCTGACCGGCAAGGCCTGCGTTCCCTTCGAGGAGTACGCGCTCGCCCGCTACGACGCGGCGGTGATCGTCACCGACCACGACAGCATCGACTACGCCAAGCTCCTGCGCTTCTCCAAATTGGTCGTCGACACCCGCAACGCGGTCGGCGCCCTGGATCTCCCGGAAATTCCCAACGTGGTGGCCAAGGCATGACGAACACAAAGACGGAAACCGCCGTTCCGCGCGTCGCCGTCGTGGGGTGCGGCTATTGGGGCATCAATCTCGTCCGCAACTTCCACGTCACCGAGGCGCTGGCGGCGGTCTGCGAGGCGGCCCCGGCTCGGGCATCGGAACTTTCCGCACAGTTCAGCGTCCCCAACCTGTCATTCGAGGAGGTGCTGGCCTCCCCCGATATCCACGCCGTGGTACTGGCTACGCCCGCCGAGACGCACGCCGCGCTGGCGCTGCGCGCCATCGACGCCGGCAAGCACGTTTTCGTCGAGAAGCCGCTGGCGCTCGCCGAGGAGGATGCGCTCAAGGTGCGCAAGGCCGCCGCGGCGCGCGGTCGCGTCGTCATGGTCGGCCATCTGCTGCAATACCACCCCGCCTTCCTGCGCCTGAAGCAACTGGTCGTCGAGGGGCGGTTGGGACGGCTGCGCTACATCTACTCGAACCGCCTGAATCTCGGCAAATTCCGGCGCACCGAGAACGTGTTCTGGAGCTTCGCGCCGCACGACATCTCGATGATCCTGGCGCTGGCCGGCGAGCCGCCGGAGAGCGTGCAGGCGGTCGGGCACAGCTATCTCTACAACGGCATCGCCGACGTCACCACGACGCACCTGAAGTTCGCCAACGGCATCAACGGCCACATCCACGTGTCCTGGCTGCACCCCTACAAGGAGCAGAAGCTGGTCGTGGTCGGCGAGGCCGGCATGGCCGTGTTCGACGACGGCGAGGCGTGGAATCACAAACTGGTGCTGTACCCGCACCGCGTCGCCTGGCGCGACGGCGCCGCCGAGCCGAACAAGGCCGACGCCACCCCTATCGAGGTGCTGCCGGCCGAGCCGCTGCGCCTGGAATGCCTGCATTTCCTGGAGTGCATCCGCGAGGGCCGGCAACCGCGCACCGACGTGAACGAAGGCATCGGCGTGCTGTCGGTGCTGGAGGGCGCGCAGCGGTCCATGAAGACCGGCGAATGGGCCGAGCTGAAGCGCAAGCAGGCCGCCGCCGACGCCCCCGCGAAACCGCCCTTCTCCGTGCACGAGACCGCCTGCGTCGACGAGGGCGCGGTGATCGGGAACGGCACGCGGATCTGGCACTTCACCCACGTGCTGAAGAACACGGTGATCGGACGCGACTGCAACATCGGCCAGAACGTCATGATCGGCCCCGACGTGACAGTCGGCGACCGATGCAAGATCCAGAACAACGTCAGCGTCTACCCCGGCGTCATCCTGGAGGACGGCGTTTTCTGCGGCCCGTCCTGCGTCTTCACCAACGTCAACAACCCGCGCGCCGAGATCGAGCGCAAGGACGAGTTCCGCACGACGCACGGCGGCCGCGGCGCCTCCATCGGCGCCAACGCCACCGTGGTGTGCGGGCACAGCCTGGGGGCCTACTGCTTTATCGGCGCGGGCGCCGTGGTCACCAAGGACGTACCGCCGCACGCCCTGATGGTCGGCAACCCGGCCCGGCAGATCGGCTGGGTCAGCCACGCCGGCGAGAAGCTGAGCGACGACCTTACCTGCCCGCGCACCGGCACCCGCTACCGCATCGACGGCCAGGGCCAGTTGGTCGAGATCGTCGAAGATTCAGACTCGAAGATCGCCTGAGAGAAGGGAAAAAACCGGCATGACCGATCCAATCCCCGTGCGCCGCCCCATCGAGTTCATCGACCTCGGCCGGCAACAGCAGCGCATCCGCGACAGGCTCGACGCGGCGGTCGCCCGCGTCCTCGACCACGGCGCCTACATCATGGGCCCGGAAGTCGCCGAACTGGAACGCAAGCTCAGCGCCTTCTGCGGCGCCAGGCACAGCCTGTCCTGTGCCAACGGCACCGACGCGCTGGTGCTGGCGCTGATGGCCAAGGGGCTGAAGCCGGGCGAGGCGGTGATCGTCCCCACCTTCACCTTCTGCGCCACGGCGGAGGCGGTGAGCATGCTCGGCGGCGTGCCGATCTTCGCCGATGTGCTGGAGGACACCTTCAACCTCGACGCCGAAAGCCTGAAGGCGGCGATCCTCACGGCCCGTGAACAGGGCCTGCCGCTGGCCGGCGTCATCAGCGTCGACATCTTCGGCCAGCCCTGCGACTACGACGCCATCGAACCCGTGGCGCGCGAGAACGGCCTGTGGCTGATCTGCGACGCGGCGCAATCGTTCGGCGCCGTCTACCGCGGCCGGCCCGTCGGCAGCATCGGCGACATCACCACCACCAGCTTCTTCCCGGCCAAGCCGCTGGGCTGCTACGGCGACGGCGGCGCGGTGTTCACCGACGACGACGAGACGGCGGCGGTCCTGAAGTCGCTGCGCGTGCACGGCCAGGGCACGGACAAGTACGACAACGTCCGCATCGGCATGAACAGCCGCCTCGACACCATGCAGGCTGCCGTCCTGATCGAGAAGCTGGCGATCTTCCCGGACGAGTTGGAAGCGAGAGCCCGCGTGGCCGAGCGCTACGACGCGCTGCTGCCGCCCGACCTGGCACGCCCGACGCTGCTGCCCGGCTGCACCTCCGCCTGGGCGCAGTACACGCTGCGCACCGGTTCGCGCGACGCGGTGATGAAGCAGCTCAAGGAGTACGGCGTGCCGTCGGCGATCTACTACGCCCGGCCGCTGCACCGCCAGCTTGCCTACCGGCACTACCCGATGGCCGGCGGCGCGCTGCCGGTGACCGACCGCCTGATCGAGACGGTGCTGAGCCTGCCCATGCACCCGTACCTGACGGAGGAGGACCAGCAGCACGTCGCATCCGGCTTCGGCGCAGCCCCGGTGGCCGCGCAAGTCGCGGCGGAATGAAGGCCGCCGCATGAACATCCTGCTGATCAACCACTACGCGGGTTCCGACCGCCTGGGGATGGAGTATCGCCCCTTCTATCTCGCCCGCGAGTGGGTGGCGGCCGGACATCGCGTGACCATCGTGGGGGCGAGCTATTCGCACCTTCGCGCCCACCAGCCCGACGTCGACTACGATCTCGCCCCAATGGAGGAAGAGGGCGTGCGCTTTCGCTGGCTGCGCACCGGCCGCTACTCCAGCAACGGAATGGGGCGGGTCGCCAACATGGCGACCTTCGTATCGAAGCTGTACGCCTACGCCGACCGCATCGCGCGGGAGGAGCGGCCGGACGTGGTCGTCTGTTCCTCCACCTACCCGCTCGACATCTATCCCGGCGCCCGGATCGCTCGGAAGGCCGGGGCGCGGCTGGTGTTCGAGGTGCACGACCTGTGGCCGCTGACGCCGATGCTGCTGGGCGGTTACGGGCCGCGGCACCCCTTCATCCGCGTCATGCAGCACGCCGAGGACTATGCCTGCCGGCATGTGGACACGCTGGTCTCCATCCTGCCGCACACCCGCGACTATCTGGTGGGGCGCGGTCTGGATCCGGCGAAATTCGTGCACATCCCCAACGGCATCCCGGTCGCCGCCTTTCTGAGCGCCGAGCCCGGCGATCTCCCGCCGGCCATCGCCGCGCGCATCGGGGAGGAACGCGCCCGCGGCCATTTCCTCGTCGGCTACGCCGGCGGCATCAACCCGTCCAATCCGGTGGAGACGATCCTGGAAGCGGCGATCCGGCTGAAGGA
>JAEYOB010000628.1 GCA_023412175.1 Pseudomonadota bacterium
GCTGGGGGCAGCGTAGCTACGAGGAGGCGGTGCCGCACGCCGACGGCCTGCCACGCCGGGCGCGCGTATCGAAGGCCGTTTACCGCGACAACGTCGGTGAGGTCGGCGGCATCGTCGGCGTCATCCATGATCTGGCGGCGGAGGACCAGCCCAACGAGGCGCGGCTCCAGACCATCCTGGAGCAGAGCCCCATCGGCGTCTCGGTGTCGCGGCGCGACAACGGCGTTGTCATCTTCGCCAACACCCGCTTTGCCGAACTGACCGGCTTTCCGCGCGAGCGGGTCATCGGCTCGCTGGCGCGCGACTACTACGTGGACGACATTCAGCGCGAGCGCGTCATCGACCGGCTGCGCGTCTCCGGCTCGGTCGTCAACATGGAGGTGCAGTTCAAACGGGCCGACGACACCACCTTCTGGACGCTGTTCACGGTGAACCAGGCGGTGATTCAGGGCGTGGAGGTCAACCTCGCCTGGATCTACGACTACACCGAGCGGCGCAACATGGAGGAGGCCTTGCGCGACATGGCCTCCAAGGACCCGCTCACCGGCATCTACAACCGGCGCTCGTTCATGGAACTGGCACGCCAGCAGCTCGCCCGCTCGCACCGCTTCAACGAGCCGATGTCGGTGGTGGTGCTGGACGTCGATCACTTCAAGAAGATCAACGACACCTACGGCCATGCCACCGGCGACGACGCCTTGCGTATGGTGGCTGGGGCATGCTTGTCGATCCTGCGCGAGTACGACATCCTCGGCCGTCTGGGCGGCGAGGAGTTCGTGGTGGTGCTGCCCGGCACCACGCCCGACGAGTCCCGCGTGGTGGCGGAGCGCCTGCGCCGCCACATTGCCCGTATGCCGGTGCCCGGCCCGGAGGGGCGCTTTCACTTGGCCGCCAGCATGGGCATCGCCGGCGTCGAGCCGACCGGCGACACCCTGGAAAAGGCGATCCACCGCGCCGACCTCGCGCTGTACCGGGCCAAGCGCGAGGGCCGGAACCGGGTCGTGATCTACGAACCGGACATGTGATCGCCGGCCGGTTTCCGAGGGAGTATGGCGAATTCCCGTTCCGGGCTGTGGCACGGCTGATTTACACTCGCGCGCATCATCGATGCGTGAGGAGGGACCGTGGTCGCCACCTTCGAGACTCTGCGTCTGACCGCCGCCCGCACTGGCCCCGGCGACCTCGACGATCTGGCCCGCATGCACACCGATCCGGCGGTGATGGCGACGCTGGGCGGCACGGTGTGGAGCCGCGAGGAGGCGCACGCTTTCCTGGAGCGCGTGATGCATCACTGGGATCGTCACGGCTATGGTGTGTGGACGCTGCGCCGCAAGGATGACGGTGCCTTCGTCGGACGGGCCGGCCTGCGCCGCAAGCTGATCGACGGGTATGAGGAGACCGAACTGCTGTACGCCTGCATGCCCGAACATTGGAGACATGGCCTGACCACCGAGGCGGCGGAGGGCATCGTGCGCATTGCCTTCGACCGGCTGAAGATGTCGAACCTCGTTGCTTTCACACGGCCGGACAACACCGCATCGCGCCGGGTCATGGAAAAGACCGGTTTCAGTTACGAACGCGATTTCATCCACGCCGGGCAACTGCACGTGCTCTACCGCCAGCGCTTGCCGGCCGGCGGTTCAAAGGCTGTACAAGCATGAACGCAGGCACCCTGACCCGGCAGGATCGCCGCCGGCAGGAGCGCGAGGACGAGAAGCTGTTGCGCCACGGCATTCCGCCAGGCGACGACGCTGGGCCGTTGCTGGCCCAGGCGCGACGGCTGCTGCGTCTTCTCCGGAACGGCAGCGCGGCCGACGCCGCGGCTGAGATCCACGGTGGCTTCGATACGGCCCTGCGCCGCAGTCCGCGTGACCCCGTGGCCTGCCGCAAGGGCTGCTCGCACTGCTGCATCAGCTACGTTGCCGCCACCGCGCCGGAGCTGTTCCTGATCGTCCGCAGCCTGAAGGGGCCGCGCCGCATTGCCGTTGCCGCCGCTGTTGCCGAGGCGGATGCGGAAACGCACGGCCGCGGCATCGCCGAGCGCTTCGCCGCCCCGCGGCTCTGCCCGTTGCTGGAGGATGGCGCCTGCGGCGTTTATGCGGTGCGCCCGAGCGCCTGCCGCAGCCTGGCCTCCTTCGACGCGGAGGTCTGCGCGCGCAGCTTCGGGACGAACAGCGGCGAGGGATTGCCGGCGCCCGCCGCGCCCATGCACCTGCGCAGCGCCTATCAGGCGAGCCTGCGCGCCGCGCTGACGCTGGCCGGGCTGCCGGCGGTGGCGTACGAGTTGAACGCCGGTTTGCACCGGGTGCTGCAGACGCCAGACGCCGAGGCGCGCTGGCTGAATGGTGAGGACGTGTTCGCAGGAATCGCGCCGGAAGCCGTGCCGAAGCCGCGTTTCGATGAAACGGTGCGCCTTCTGGTGGCGGAGCTGCGGGCCGACGGGGTTTGACCCTTCACGCCTTCCGGATCAGGAACGACATGGAATCCGCCGTTTCGTAAAGCGGCACGCCACACCCGCAACGGAGCGCCGCGTAATCGAAACTGGAGCCTCCGCAGCGGTAACAGCGCAGCGGCAAGCGCGTGCGCTTGTACAGTTCGACCGAGGCGATGGCGCCGAACAGCGCGTAGACCTCCTCGACGCTGAAGAAGCCCGGTGTGGCCAGCTGTTCGGCAACCGCGTCGGTGAGCCGGGCTCCCGTGGCCTTGATGTGCTGCATCGCCAACAGGACGTGCAGGCATGTGGCCGGCGGGCGCTCGTAGCGGGAACAATGGGCCTTGTAGACGGCGTTGTCCGGGTGGGAGGTGTGGATGTCCTCCAGGATGTACAGCCCGCCACTCCTCACATAGGGCAGGGATTCCGACAGGCAGAGCGCCTGATGCTGCGGGATGTGGCTGCCGTCCTCGATGATCAGGCCGAAGCGGATTCCGGCACCGTTCAGCATGCGCCGAACCTGATCGCGGTTGCCCTGATCGAGTTGGACGTAGCGGATCCGCTCGCCGCGGGGCCATGTCTCGGCCGGGGCCAGTATGTCGGCCCCGACGATGCGTGCGTCGGGAAATTCCGCGCTGAGCCAGCGGATCGAATCGCCCCGGAAGACACCGTATTCCAGGATGTTGTCCACGGGACCCAGGGTCCGGAACGCGTCCCGATAGGTGTCGATGTACTGGTGCCAGTAGTGTTTGTCGGAGTTGGTCCAATCCGGGGCGTTCATCGGGGCCTTACGGTCTGCGGGAGGCAACCGCATGATACGGAAGACTGCCGCGTCGGGACAGCCTCCACAGCGCCCGCACCTCCTCCACGGACATCTTCAGCTCCATGTACCGCCGGCAATCGGAACTCGCTGCGTCACAGGGGCCTCCCGAACCTGACGCTCAGCCGCGTGAACGCGGGCTAAGAATGCAAGTTTCTGAGGAAACCGAAGGCCTTTGATTCTCAAATCTTGCCACCTGTCGCGGCGGAGGCAGGCCGTTCCATTCCGTTTTGAAGGTCGAAGGTTGCGTGCAGACCAAATAAACACATCCGATGCGCGCAGCCGGAAGGTTGTTACGTAAATGAAATTTTACCGAGATTGACGTAAATCATATTTCGTGGGTACTTCCATGGGACAAGCTGTATGGGTGGTGCATGCCAGTCCACGGCACGCAACGGGCGAACGGGCAAGAGGCATACATGGCGCGTCCAGGCGTTCACCTGACCGGGCACGAGCGGACCTTCCAGCCGGACGAGATCATCGTCTCGAAGACGGATCTCAAGGGCATCATCACCTACGCAAACGACGTCTTCATCCGCGTCAGCGGCTACGGTGAAGAGGAGCTTCTGGGCAAACCGCACAATCTCATCCGGCACCCGGAGATGCCGCGCTGCGTCTTCAAGCTGCTGTGGGACACGCTGGGAGCGGGACAGGAGATCTTCGCCTACGTCGTCAATTTGGCCCGCAATGGCGATCACTACTGGGTCCTCGCGCACGTCACGCCGGTCTACGGCAACGGCGGGCGCATCGTCGGCTATCACTCCAGCCGCCGTGTGCCGACGCGCTCGGCGGTCGAGAAGGCCGCCGGCTTGTACAAGGCTTTGCTGACGGAAGAGGCCAAACACACCAGCCCCAAGGACGGCATGGCCGCCGCCGGGGCGATGCTGGCGGGCATCCTGCGGGACAAGGGCACGACCTATGACCAATTTGTCTTCACTCTCTAAGAGTCTGGGGGCTGTCGGCTGCGCGGCGATCTTGGCCGTGGTGCAGGGTATTGTCGGCGCGTTCTCCGGGGATTGGACGATCGTGGCGTTGGGCGTGGCCGGGCTGCTGGCGTGCGGCTTGGCGCTGCGCTGGATCGCTACCGCGAGCGCCAACATCGATCAGGCGAGTGCCGTGCTGGCGGCAGCGGAGAAGGGCGACCTGCAACCGCGCATCCTGCACGTGCGTGGCGACGACGCGCTGGCTACCATGCTGCGCAATACGAATCGCCTGCTCGACCGCGTCGAGTCCTTCGGCAAGGAGGCCAACGCGGCCATGTCCTACGCCGCCGAGGGGCGCTACTTCCGCCGTATCGTGATGACCGGCATGGTCGGCGATTTCGCCGTCTACTCCCAGCATGTGAACGGCGGCCTCGCCGCCATGGAGCGCAAGAGCGTCGAGTTCGTGGACAGCGCAACGCGCATCGGTTCGAGCATCCGCGAGGTCGCGCAGATGCTGTCCGCCAGCGCCTCGCAGTTGGAGGCTGCGTCCGGCAGCATGACCCACGTGGCGTCGCAGACCTACGAGCAGTCCTCGGACGCCGCGGAGGCGGCCGAGGATGTATCCGGCAACGTGGAAGGCGTGGCCGCCGCCACCTCCCAGGTGTCCGGCGCCATCGCCGAGGTGGCGCGGGGCGTCGCCCGCACCGCGGAACTCGCCAAGGATTCGGTGGGCAAGGTGGTCGAGGCGGACGGCACCATCCGGTCGCTGCTGGAAGCGTCGGAACAGATCGGTGCGGTGGTCCAACTCATCAACTCGATCGCCAACCAGACCAACCTGCTCGCCCTGAACGCCACCATCGAGGCGGCCCGCGCCGGCGAGGCCGGCAAGGGATTCGCGGTGGTTGCCACCGAGGTCAAGAACCTCGCCAACCAGACCGCCAGCGCCACCGAGGAGATCACCAAGCAGATCGGCGCGGTGCAGGCGGTGACCAAGGCGACGGCGGACGCCATCCAACTCGTCGGCCGGATGATCCATGACATTGACGAGATCGCCGTCGGCATCGCCGGTGCCGCCGAGGAGCAGAGCGCAGCCATCGGCGAGATCAGCCGCTCGATCCGCGAGGCGTCGGAAGGTGTGCGCACGGTCGCCGGCGCCGTCACCCAGGTCGCCGCCGGGACCCAGGAGGCAAGCGCCGCCGCCGGCGAGGTGCTGACCTCGGCGGGCGATTTGGCGCGGCGCGCGGTGGATCTGCACCGCGACATTGACGCCTTCGTGGGGCGGGTCTGCACCCTGCGGTAAGCCGTCGCCGTTTCGGCGGGCGCGTTACGGCCGGTGCATGGATGTTTCCATCGAGCGCCTACGGCATCACGCCGCGGCGCCGGCTTGGTCGTGCCGCTGCCGGACGCGGGCGAAGGCCTGGGACAAGGCCAGCGCTTCGGACGAGGCCGCCGCCGGATCGCGGCGCCGTGCGGCCACCAGCACGCGCGCCGCGGCATCCGCCATTTCGCTGAAGCCGACGCTGCCGGCTGCGCCCTTCAGCGTGTGCGCCTCTCGCTCCACGGTCTCCAGATCGGCGAACTCGCAGGCCTTGTGCAAACGGCGGAGGTGCACGGGCGTATCGCGAAAGAACGTGGACAGCAGCGTGTTCAAGTCGCTTTCGCCCATGATTTCGCGCAACTCGGCCAGTTTGGCGGCGTCGACCACCGGTGAGGGCTCGCGCTCCCTCGGCGGCGGGGCCGGTGCGGGAAGAGGCACGCCGCCCGAACGCCCGGCCCAACGTGAGACGGTCGCAAGCAGCCGTTCGGCGTCCACCGGCTTGGCGAGGTAATCGTCCATGCCGGCCGCATAGCACAACGCATCGTCGCCGCGCATGGCGTTGGCCGTCATGGCGATGATCGGGATCCGGGCGGAGGTGCCGGGCAGCCGGCGAATGGCGCGCGTCGCCTCCAATCCGTCCATCTCCGGCATCTGCACGTCCATCAGCACCATGTCGTAGGGGATGGCGCGCACCGCGGCCACCGCCTCGGTACCGCTCGCCACCGCTTCCGCCACATGGCCGGCGCGGCGCAGCAGCGCCAGCGCCAGCTGCTGGTTCACCGGGTTGTCCTCCGCCACCAGGATTCGGCAGCGCCGGGTGGGTGTGGCGGCGGCCGTGGCGACGGGCGGCGCCTGCGACGCTTCCACCGCTCCGGTGTCGCCGCCAAGAAGCTGGGCGAGACAAGCCCTGAGGGGGTCCAGCCGCACCGGCTTGGACAATACGGCATTCACCAGATCGGCGGACACCGGCTCGCCGTACTGGGAGGACGCCAGCGCCAGACGCAGGGAGGTGAGTGCCGGCGTCGCACGGATCCGCCCGGCAAGGTCCGGGCCGGTGACGACGGGCATGCGGTGGTCGAGGATGGCGGCGTCGAAAGGTTTTCCGTCGGCCTCGGCGGCGGTCAGCGTGGCCA
>JAEYOB010000640.1 GCA_023412175.1 Pseudomonadota bacterium
CCGATGCCCCATTCCGTCAATACGGCCCCGGTGTCCGCACCCGGCAGCGAGGGCGGAGCCGGCTGGTCGGGCACGGTGCGGCTGAAGCGCGGGGCCGGGGCGGGATGGCGGATACCGCCGATCTCGACGAAGGTGCCGCGCGCCTTGTTGTGCGGATGGTCGGGCGCCTCCTCGAAGTCGAGGATCGGCGACACGCAGGCGTCGCTGCCCTCGAAAAGGCGCACCCAATGATCGCGCGGCTGTGCGGACAGGACGGTTGCCAGACGTTCCCGCACCGCCGACCACCGGGATGCGTCGTTCTGCGGCGGAAGGGTCGCGGCATCGATGCCCAGCCGGTCGAGGAACTGTGCGTAGAATTTCGGCTCGATCGGGCCGACCGCCAGGAACCTGCCGTCGGCGCAGGTGTAGGTGCCGTAGAAGGGCGCCGCACCGTCGAGGAAATTGCTTTCGCGCTCCGCCGACCATACGCCACCGGCGTGGAAGCCGTAGATCATTGCGCCGAGCAGCGCCGCGCCGTCGACCATCGCGGCATCGACCACCTGCCCCTTGCCCGATCCCCTGGCCTCCATCATGGCGCAGACCATGCCGAAGGCGAGGAGAAGCCCGCCGCCGCCGAAATCGCCCACCAGATTGAGCGGGACCGGCGGCGGACGGTCGCGCGGCCCCATGGCGTGCAGCACGCCGCTCAACGCGATGTAGTTGAGGTCGTGCCCGGCGGAGGCGGCCAGCGGCCCGTCCTGGCCCCAGCCGGTCATCCGGCCGTAGACCAGCCGCGGGTTGCGGGCCTGGCAGACCTCGGGCCCCAACCCCATGCGTTCCATGACGCCCGGCCGGAAGCCTTCGAGCAGCCCGTCTGCCTGCCCGACCAGTTCCAGCGCCACCGCGAGCGCATCCGGATCCTTGAGGTTGAGCGCTGCCGAGCGGCGTCCGCGGGCCAGCAGATCGTAATGGGTGTTGATCAGCGGGATATCGGACCGTGCATTGACCGGATGGATGCGGATGACCTCCGCCCCCATATCGGACAGCATCATGGCGGCGAAGGGCGCGGGACCGAGTCCCACCATTTCGACAATGCGAAGGCCGCGCAGCGGACCGGTCATTGCAGCATTCTCCGGGCGATCAGGATCTTCCGCACGTCCGACGTGCCGTCACAACTCTGGCAGACACGGACGCCGCGGTAAATCCGCTCGACAAGAAATCATACGGCCGGCGCATTGTTCCGCATCACATCCGCCATGGGAAGCGGATCGTGAAGCTGGTCCCCTCGCCCGGAGTGCTCGCCACCTCGATGCTGCCGCCCAGCTTCCGGCGAACAAGATTATAGACGATGTTGAGGCCCAGCCCGGTGCCGCCGCCGGCACGGTTGGTGGTGAAGAACGGATCGAAGATCTTCGGCAGCACATCGGCCGCAATGCCCTTGCCGTCGTCGGCGAACACCAGCACCACGCCGTCGTCGCCGGACGGGCCGGCATGCACCCGGATGTGACCGAACTGGTCGGGTTCGAAGGCGTGTGCCAGCGCGTTCATCACCAGATTGGTCAGCACCTGCGCCAGCGGTCCGGGATAGCCGTCCACCTCCAACCCATCCGGGCAATCGACGGCGATCGCCACTCCGGTCTTCCTGAGCTGCGGCCCCAGGCTGACCAGCACCTCGTGGATGTACTGGCCGAGGTCGAAGCGGCGGCGGTCGTCGAGGATCTGGTCCACCGCCACCTGCTTGAAGCTCTGGATCAGTTCGGCGGCCCGGTTGGCGTTGGACAGGATGCGTTCGCTGGCCTCGCGCGCCAGCTCGGCGTAACGCTCGAAGTCGCTGCGGCGCATGGTGCCAGCCTCGAAGCGGCGCAGCAGCGCGACCGTCTCGTCGGCCAGCAGCGAGGCGGCGGTCACCGTGACACCGACGGGCGTGTTGATCTCGTGCGCGACCCCGGCCACCAGCGCCCCCAGCGACGCCATCTTCTCCGCGTGGATCAGGCTCTCCTGGGTCCGGCGCAGATCCGCCAGCGCCTGCTCGGCACGGTCCCTTTCGCTGCGCAGTTCCTCCTCCGCGAGGCGGCGGTAGGTCACGTCGTAATGCCAGACGATATAGCTCAGCCGGCTGTCGTACTCCAGGGGGCGGACATCGAGCAGACACCACCAGACCGAACCATCGTAGCGCCGCCGCTTCACCTCCCACCCGCTGATGTAGCCCTGCCCGGCGAACGCGTCGATCAGGCGCTGCAAGTCGGCCACATCGACAAAGGACTCCGCCACCGGCTGCGTCAGCGCCGCACCTTCCGGCATGGCGAACAGCGCGTCGTATTCGGGATTGCTGTAGAGCCGCGCATGGGTCTTCGCGCAGACGATGGAAATGCCCATCGGGCTGGTCTCCAGCATGCTGCGCCAGCGCTTCTCCTGGGCATCGCGTTCCACCTCGATGCGCCGCTTCACCGCGGCCTCCTCGCGGAACACGGTCAGTGTCCTGGCCATGGCGCCGATCTCGTCCGGCGCGGCGGCACCGTGAATCGGGCGGGTATAGTCGCCGCCGGCAATCCCCGTCATCGCCTCCATCAGCCCGTGCAACGGCCGGCGGATGCTTTCACCGATGACCCAGGAAATGGCGGCGCTGAACGCAAGGAACAGCATGGCGATCACCGCGATCCCCCAGCCGACGCGCAGCAACGCCGCATCGAAACGCGCCTCGGCTTCCACCGCGTGCAGACGGCTGCGGTCGATCAGGCGGTCGATCGTCTGCGCCATGCTGCGCTGGCCGCCGTCGATCTCCGTGCTCACCAAGCGAGTGCGCTGCTCAAGCCCTTCGCGGACCGCAGCCAATCCCCGGAGCAGCACCTCCACCTGTGCGGCCATGGCGTCCAGCGCGGCGCGCTGGCTGTCCTCCGGCGCCAAGTCGCGCATGTCCGGAATGGTGCGGGCAATGGACTCGAACGCGTGCTCCGCCCGCGCCGACGCCCCGGCATCGCCGGAGAGGTAGTAGGCGTTGACCGCCAGCAACCCGTCGGCAAAGGCCTCGCGCATCCGCGCGAGTGGAAGCTGGATCAGCGCGTTGCCATTGCCCGCCTGGCTGTCGAGGATGGTGAACAGGCCGGACATTTCGCCGCCGGCCTTGAGCACCGCCGTCTCATAGCTCGTCCGCAGGTGCGCCGCGTGCCCGCGCAGCAGCTCGAAGCTGGCCAGGAAGCGCCGCGACGCTGCAGTAAGGATGGTGAGGTCGCCGGCCATCTCGGCATCGGGCAGGACGGTCCGCTCCAGCGTGCCAAGCAGCGCCTCGCGCCGCTCGGCGATCTCCACGAGCAGGGCGTCCGTCGGCGCATCCAGGCTGCGGTGGACAAGGCTCTTCAGGCGGCTCACGTCGCCCTCGATGGCGGCGAACAGGCGTCCGTTCTCCTGGACGCGGCGCATTTCGTCCCACTCGCCGACGAGCACCCGGCCACCACCCCAGATGAGCAGGCCGAGCGCCGCCGTCGCCACACCGTTCAGCACGACGATCAGGAAGACGCGCCAGCTGACCGGCAACGTCCGGGTGAACATGGCAAACCTGCCGCGCCGCGCCGGGGATCCGGTTTTCAGCGAAGCCTCCGGCAGATTGATGGGCATGGCGGCGATCACCCCGCCGCCTGGATGCGCCGCACAAGATCCTTCGGCGCCGGGTCAGCAATCGGCAACGTCAATGCCATGCGCCTGTCCAGCCGCGTGACGTCCCGCCAGTGTGCTGGCCTCCGCATCGGCCGCGCCCTCCCAGCCCTGCCCTTCGTTGAAAATATCGGATTTGCCGCGACTTTGCACTTTCGGAGTGGGCATATCCGGCAGTCATCTCGAGCCGGCGCAACAGGGCTAGGCCCTAAACTTCCACGGATTGCGGGGTAACTAATGTTGAGCGGAGGATCGGGTTCCAACACGGGTGATCCGTGATTCCGCAACCAGCGGAAGCTGGGCTGTGGGGACGCGGCCGGGCACCGCCTGTTGAAGCGTGCGTCGCCGCGTACCGCCCTACTGAACAGAGGAAAATGATGGAGCAGGACGTCCGCATCGCTCCCGTCGGATTGACCGGAACCCTGGCGTTGCCGACGGGATTCCGTGCGATCGTCCTGTTCGCGCACGGCTGCCGCAGCAGCCGCGGCAGCCCGCGCAACCGCCATGTCGCCACGGCTCTCCGCAGCGCCGGGTTCGGCACGCTGCTGTTCGACATGCTCACCACCGACGAAGTGCAGGACCGCGCCAAAGTCTTCGACACGCATCTGCTGGCCGAGCGCGTGCTGCTGGCCACGCAGTTCCTGTGCGACCATCCGACGGTGGACGGCCGTCCCATCGGCTATTTCGGCGCCGCCACCGGTTCGGCCGCTGCGCTGGTCGCGGCGGCCCGCGCGGCGGAACACCATCACATCCGCGCCGTGGTGTCGCGCGGCGGGCGTCCCGACCTGGCCGAAGTGTGGCTGGAAGGCGTTGCGGCGCCGACGCTGCTGATCGTCGGTGGCGAGGACCATACCGTGCTGGAGTTGAACCAGCAGGCGCTGAAGACCCTGCATTGCGTCAAGGCCCTGGACATCGTGCCCGGCGCCGGCCACCTCTTCGAGGAGCCGGGCGCGCTGGACGCGGTTGCCGAGTCCGCCGTCGCCTGGTTCTCCACCCACCTGACTCCGTAACC
>JAEYOB010000655.1 GCA_023412175.1 Pseudomonadota bacterium
TCTCGCGAACCATCAGCACCAGCGGGCGGCGCTCCTTCAGCGTCACGTCGGCGGCGCGGGTCAGCAGGCTGGAGGTGACGCCGGTGGCGATCTCACCCATGGAGCTGATCGAGCAGGGGGCGACGATCATGCCCAGCGTGCGGAAGCTGCCCGACGCGATGGCGCCGCCGATGTCGGCGGGGGAATAGTGCACGCTGGCCAGCGCCCGCACGTCGGCGACCTTGAGGTCGGTCTCGTGCGCCAGGGTGACTTCCGCGGCGCGGCTGAGGACGAGGTGGGATTCCACCGACATCCGGCGCAGCGTCTCCAGCAGACGGACCCCGAGGATGACGCCGGAGGCTCCGCTGATGCCGACGACCAGACGGGCCGGGGGAGTGGCCTGAGGGGCGGCGGGGCGGGGGGGAAGGTTCATGGCGCTGATGTAGCGCACGCTACCCCCTTCGTCCAGTATGGCGGACGCGTCCTTGATTCGGCCTTCGGCCAAGCGGAGGATGACCGATCCCGCGTCGTATCGGGTCGTATGCCAATGTTCCGAATGGAGGGCCGTCATGGCGTTTGAGGACCGGATCGAAACCCTGCGCGTCAAGCACCAGGCACTCGAAGCCGCACTCATGATGGAATGCCAGCGACCCCACCCCGACGACTACACCCTCGCGAAGATCAAGAAGGAGAAGCTCCGCCTGAAGGACGAGATGAGCCGGCTGGCGCGGGCCTGACGGGTTCCGGATCCGGAAGGATCGGTGGAGCATCCCGGAATCGAAAACGGCGCGTCCGGTGGGGCGCGCCGTTTGCTTTCGATGCGGGGGCTAGTGCTCCCAGGCTCAGTGCTCCCAGGCCCAATGCTCCCAGGCTCAATGCTCGGCGTGTTCGGAGTAGGAGGTGTCCTCCTCGTCGTCCGCATCGGCGGCCTGTTCGTCGCCGGGCTCGATGGGGCCGCGGTGCTTGGCGGCGATCGCCAGCGCCTCTTCCAGCTCGCGCTGGGTGCACAGGCCGAGCAGAACAGGGCTGCGCGGCTTGATGTTGGCGGCGTTCCAGTGCGTGCGGTCGCGCACCGCGGCGATGGTCGGCTTGGTGGTGCCGATCAGGCGGCTGACCTGCGCGTCGGACAGTTCGGGATGATGCTTGACGATCCAGGCGATGGCATCCGGCTTGTCGCCACGCTTGGTGATCGGGGTGTAGCGCGGGCCCTTCGACCGCGCGACCGGAGCCGGCAGGTCGGGGACCAGCAGCTTGAGGCGCAGATCGGGGTTCTTCTCGCAGCGCTCGATCTCGGACTTGGTGAGCTGGCCGTTGGCGACCGGGTCGAGCCCCACCATGCCGACCGCCACCTCGCCGTCGGCGATCGCCTGCACCTCAAGGTGATGCAGGCCGCAGAATGCGGCGATCTGCTCGAAGCTCAGCGCTGTGTTCTCGACCAGCCAGACGGCCGTCGCTTTCGGCATCAAGGGCAGTGCCATCATCCCTCCTGACAAACTCAAGGCCGTACCGCGACCCGCCGGTGGGTGCGATCTCCGGCCTGCCTTCCAGATCGTGCGAACCCCGCTCTCCCCATATGGGAGCGAAGCCCGCTTATGTAAGCGTCCTAGGGTGGGGCGCCGGAGTGCCGACTCCCCGTCCCCTGCTAAACCGAAGGGAAGGCTTTGGCAAGCCTGCGGTTCCATTTGCCAGGAAGAACCGCGTAAAAAATAACCGGGCCAGCCGCCGTCCTACAACCGCCGCCCGACAGAGGCTGCCCCTACAAAGGTTGACCGACGGTCAGCACGATCTTGCCCACGTGGGTGCTGGATTCCATCAGGCGGTGGGCGTCGTCGGCGCGCTCCAGCGGGAAGGTGGCGTGGATCACCGGCTTGACGGTGCCGGCCTCGATCAGCGGCCAGACCTTTTCCCGCAGTTCGCGGGCGATGCGGCCCTTCTCCTCCACCGTGCGGGCGCGCAGGGTCGAGCCGGTCAATGTCAGGCGCTTGGTCATCACCGGGAACAGGTTCAGCGTCGTCTTGGCCCCCCGCAGGAAGGCGATGGAGACGTGGCGGCCGTCCGGCGCCATGACCTCGATGCTGCGGGCGATGTAGTCGCCGCCGACCATGTCCAGCACCACATCCACGCCGCGGCCGCCGGTGGCGTCCTTGACGACGGCGACGAAGTCCTCGGTCCTGTAGTTGATGGCGCGGTCGGCGCCGAGCGCCTCGCAGGCGCGGCACTTCTCCGGGCTGCCGGCGGTGGTGAACACCGTCGCGCCGAACGCCTTGGCGAGCTGGATCGCGGTGGTGCCGATGCCGCTGGAGCCGCCATGCACCAGAAGCGTCTCGCCGGGCTTCAGCGCGCCGCGCTCGAACACGTTGGTCCACACGGTGAAGAAGGTTTCCGGCACCGCCGCCGCCTCGACCGCGCTCAGCCCCGTGGGGATGGGCAGCAGTTGCCGGGAGGGCACGACGCAGTACTGGGCGTAGCCGCCGCCGGCCACCAGCGCACACACCTTGTCGTCGGCGGCCCAGTCCATGACGCCCTCGCCGATGGCGACGACGCGGCCGGCGATCTCCAGTCCCGGCAGGTCGGAAGCGCCGGGCGGCGGGTCGTAGTTGCCCATGCGCTGGAGCACGTCCGGGCGGTTGACGCCGGCGGCGGCGACCTCCACCAGCACCTCGTCGGGGCCTGGGATCGGCGCCTCGCGGGTGGCGGCGCGCAGCACCTCGGGACCGCCGGGCTGGCTGATCTCGACGCAATGCATGATGTCCGGCAGTGCAATTCCCATGGCTTCCCCCCTTCTCCCTTTTGCCCGCAGAAGGTAGAACTGGGCGTCCGCGCTGACAAGACACGGGACTGGAAACACCGGACCGGGGAGAACCGCCATGGCCTTGGATACCGACGAACTGGAGCCGCGCAAGCCGAAGCCGGCGTTGAAGGACCTCTCCTCGCTTTCGGTGGGCGAGTTGAAGGATTACATCGCCGGCCTGGAGGCGGAGATCGCCCGCGCCCGCACCTTCATCGACGCCAAGGAAGCCCATAAGAACGCCGCCGAGGCGTTCTTCAAGAAGGGCTGAAAGCGGGCGGGAGGGGCGTGCGGCCTCCCCCGTCCCATCTCACCGTTCCCCGACCACGTCGCGGTAGCAGTGCCAGGAGGCGTGGCCGATCAGCGGGAAGGCGATGGCCAGCCCGACGAAGGCGGTGGCGAGGCCGGCGGCGGTGAACAGCGCGATCAGCGCCGCCCACACCAGCATCGCCTGGGGGTTGCGGCGAACCGCATTCACGCTGGCCGCGATGGCGGTGAACACGTCGGTCTCGCGGTCGAGCAGCATGGGCAGCGACACCACGCTGATGGCGAACACCGTGGCGGCGATGACGGCGCCTATGACGGTGCCGGTCAGCAGGAACGGAATCGTCTGGGCCGAAAAGAAGATCCGGTCCACCAGCTGGTCCAGCGCCGGCGGCGCCGACGAGTAGAAGATGGCGAACACCAGCATCGCGATGCGGATCCAGGCCAGCAGTGCCAGCATCAGCACCATGCCCATGCCGGCGATCTGCGCGCCGTTGCGGTGGTAGGCGCCGAGCACCGCCCGCGGGGTCACCGGCTCTCCGCGCTCCAGCAGGCGGCTGGTCTCGTAGAGCCCGACCGCCAGCACCGGACCGACCAGCATGAAGCCCGCCGCCATCGGCAGTATGAGGTAATGCAACTTCCACATGGCGAGCCCGGCGACCAGGGCGAAGCTGGAGACGACCGCCAGCACCCCATAGAAGCCGCTGATCAGGGGGGCGGCGCGCATGTCGTGCCAGCCGGCGGCCAGCCAGACCCACGGGCGTTCCGTGTCGATGGTGCGCGGGCGCTGCAGGACCTCGTTGCGGGGCGCGATGGGAATGCGGTGCGAAGTGAGGTCGACCATGGTGCCATCTCCTGCCGGCGGCGCGGGTGCGCCTTCCCTTGGGCTCAAGATAGCAAAGAAGAGATTCGCGCACCATATTGTAGTGCGGGCACACAATCCGCGAACTAGCTGATCAAGCGGAGCTTTTTGCGGGGTTAACCCGAAAGAATCCTGGTCCTATGCCCCTCAATCCTCGCGCTTCTTGCCGTCCAGATCGCGCCGGGTGCGCTCTTCCTCCTGACGGCGGGCCTCGGTTTCCGTCTTGGAGCGGCCGAATCGGACGCGATTCTCTTCGGCCTGACGTTCGCGTTCGGCCCGCGCCTGCGCCTTACGGTAGCGGTTCAGGTTGACGACATCGCCCATTGATGGGTCCTCCCGGCGTCGGCGACGCCGTTTGCGGTCAAGCCGCGGATCTGCCGCGGGATTGCCCAATTTGCTTGTTCTCTGCTGGACGGATACCTTAGCGGAAGACGACGGGGGCGAGAAGCCTCGCGCATCAGGGCGGTGGAGATCCGGTGAAGAAGACGCTCATCACGCTGCTGATCCTCATGGTGGTCCTGGTGGCCGCGGTGCTGGTGGTTCCCAGCTTCATCGACTGGAACGCCTACAAGGCGGAGATCGCCCAGCGCGTCGGCGCCGCCACCGGCCGCACGATGGAGATCAAGGGCGACATCCGCCTCTCGCTGCTGCCCACGCCGACGCTGTCGGTGCGCGACGCCCGCCTGTCCAACGCGCCGGGCGCGGCCGAGCCGGACATGATCCGGCTGAAGGAGTTGGACGCCACGGTGGCGTTCTGGCCCCTGCTGGAAGGCAAGGTGGCGGTGGACAGCGTCACCCTGGTGGAACCGGTGCTGGCGACCGAGGTGCTGCCCGACGGCCGGCTGAACTGGGACCTGTCCTCCGCCCGCGGAGCCACGCCCGACGCCGCCGCCAAGTCGGGCGAAGGATTTGGTGGGGCCGTGCGCTTCGACGACGTGCAGATCCGCCGCGGCACCATCCTCTACCGCGACGCCGCCGGCCGCATGGAGCGCGCCGAGAACGTGGACGCCCGCATCGTCGCCAACAGCCTGGTGGGCCCGTTCCAGGTGCAGGGCACCTTCACGTGGCGCGGTGCCCCGCTGCGCGGCGAACTGATCTTCGGCCCGATCGTCGACGGCATGGCGGTGCCGTTGCGCACCACCCTCGGGTTGGCGGACGGCGACGCCACGCTGCGCCTGGCCGGCACCGTGGGCAGCCTGCTGTCGCTCAACGTCCGCGCCGAGGGCAGCGACCTCGCCCGCGTCGCGAACACGCTGCGCGGCGACGGCGCCGCCGTGCCGGCGGTGCTGGCGCAGCCCTTCGCGCTGCGCACGGTGGTGGAGGCGGGGGCGAACGGCGGTTATGCCTTCAACGGGCTGGAGGCGCAGCTCGGCAA
>JAEYOB010000706.1 GCA_023412175.1 Pseudomonadota bacterium
CCGGCGCCGGCGAGTGAGGCTCGCTGATCGGTTTCGATCAGCGAGACAGGGTATCAGGCCGCGAGCAGCGCCGCCTCATCCAGCATCGCGTCGTTCCAGGCCAGAAGCGACCGGCCGTCGTGGGCCAGGCGCTCCGGCTCGATGTGGCCGACCACCGCCGTGCCCTCGGCCGCCAGACGCACGATGTCGCCGTCCTCCGGGATCAGCGCACGCTCAACGCCGCAGTCGCGGGCCAGCCGGGCGTGCGCCTCCAGGTGCGTGATGGTGCCGTGCACGGGCACCGCGAAGCGCGGCCGGACCAGATCGTACATGCGCCGCAGATCGTCCCGCTTCGGGTGGCCCGAGACGTGGACGGGCGCGTCGGCCGGGGTGATCACCTCGACGCCCATGGCCCGGAGGTGGTCCTGCACGGCGCCGATGCCCTCCTCGTTGCCGGGGATGGCGCGGGCCGAGAAGATGGCCGTATCGCCGCGCTCCAGCCACAGGTCGCGGTGGTCGTTGCGGGCGATGCGGCTCAAGGCCGCCCGCTCCTCGCCCTGGCTGCCGGTGCACAGCAGAACCAGGTTGCGGCGGTCGGTCCAGGATGCCTCCTGCACGCCCATGAAACCCGGCAGGTCGTCCAGGTAGCCGCAGGCGCGCGCCGCCTTCTCCATGCGCAGCATGGAGCGGCCGGCCAGCACCACCTTGCGGTCGTGCGCCGCGGCGGCCTGGGCCACCGCCTTCATGCGCGCCACGTTGGACGCGAAGCCGGTGACCGCGATGGCGCCCTTGCGGCCGGCGAAGACCTCCATCAGGCCGGCGCGGGCCTGCGCCTCGGAGCCGGTGGTGCCCTCGACGTCGGCGTTGGTGCTGTCGCAAGTCATCGCCAGCACGCCCTCGTCGCCGAGGCGGCGCAGGGCGTCCACATCCACCGTGCGGCCGAGCAGCGGGTCAGGATCGAACTTCCAGTCGCCGGTGTGCAGCACCGTGCCGGCCGCCGTGCGGATTGCCAGCGCCATCGGCTCGGGGATCGAGTGCGTCACCGCGATGCTCTGCACCTGGAACGGGCCGAGCTTCAGGGTGTCGCCGATCTCGAAGGTACGCAGCGTCACGTCGCGCAGCGCCCCGGTCTCCTTCAAACGCTCGCGGATGACGTGTGCGGCGAAGGGGCTGGCGTGGATCGGGCACTTGAGGCGCGGCCACAGGTGATGGATCGCGCCGATATGGTCCTCGTGGGCGTGGGTGACCACGAGACCGACCACATCCTGCATCCGCTCCTCGATGAAGGCCGGATCGGCCATCAGGGCATCGATGCCCGGCGCCTCGTCGCCCATGAAGGCGACGCCGGCGTCGACGATCAGCCATTTCCCGGCGTGGCCGTACAGCGCCATGTTCATGCCGATGCGCGAGCAGCCGCCCAGGGGCAGGAAGATGATCTCATCGCTGCCGGGGACCGGGCCGCGCGGGCGGCGCCTGGGAGTGGAAGTCACCGTGGGGGGAATGGAACCGCCGTGTGCCAAGGTCTGCGGGCGGGCGGGGCCGTTCGGCGCCCTGCGGCGCCGCTTCGGTTCAAAGGTCATGCAGTCTCAACGTTATCAAGCACAAGCCGGCATTCGACGCTGCCGGACGGGCGTGCATCGCTCGTCGATGCGGAAAGGGGACCTCTCCGGTTCGGGAACCGGCGCCAGGATCGAGGGAGGGATCGAGGCGGCCGGGCCGCACCGGGCCGGAGAGGAGGGGAAGGGCACGCCGCCCAAAAGGAAACCAAAGGGGCGTTGCCGATCCGAATGGTGTCTTGAGGAAGTTCGCCGACGGCTGCTTTCGCCGCGGCTGAGCCAGATGTAACATCGGCGAACGAATATTTCAAGGCGCCGGGCGAACTTTCCCGCGCGGCCTTTGCAACCCCGGGCCGGGCACGGTGTTGGATTCAGGGAAGACAAACACGGAGATCCCGCATGGCCGACACCACCGACAAGCCCGGCAAGCGCCCGGAGACCGCCCCCGGTGACCACCGCCAGGACCCGAACCGCACGCCCGGCGACGGCACGCTGGACGGCGCAATCCCCGCCGGACTGACCTCCGAAGAGCTGCGCCGCCGCGCCGAGCAGCCGAACACGTCCAGCGACGGCGGCACCGGCTGATCCCGGCGGGCCTGGAACCGGCCCCTCTCATCGCGGAGGGGCTTCCCTTGCCGTGCCTATGACCTTCGGCATGGCAGCCTCGACAGCGCCGCACCGCGGACAATATTACTGCCGAACGGCCAAGTTATAGCCAAACCGCCAATATGTTCTCCGGGAGAAGTGTCAGTATGGACGTCCGCGCCGCCGTCGCCTTCGACGCCAAGAAGCCGCTCAGCATCGAAACCGTCTCCCTTGAGGGGCCGCGCGCCGGCGAGGTGCTGGTCGAGGTCAAGGCCACCGGCATCTGTCACACCGACGCCTACACGCTCTCCGGCCTGGACAGCGAAGGGAAGTTCCCGTGCATCCTCGGGCACGAGGGCGCCGGCGTGGTGGTGGACGTCGGGCCGGGCGTCACCAGCCTCAAGAAGGGCGACCACGTCATCCCGCTCTACACGCCCGAATGTCGGCAGTGCGAGTACTGCCTGAGCCAGAAGACCAACCTCTGTCAGGCGATCCGCGAGACGCAGGGGCGCGGCGTCATGCCCGACGGCACCAGCCGCTTCAGCCTCGGCGGGCAGCCGCTGTGGCACTACATGGGCACCTCGACCTTCGCCAACTACACCGTGCTGCCGGAGATCGCGCTGGCGAAGATCCGCGAGGACGCGCCGTTCGAGAAGGTCTGTTACATCGGCTGCGGCGTCACCACCGGCATCGGCGCGGTGATCTACACCGCCAAGGTGCACGCCGGCGCGCGGGTGGTGGTGTTCGGGCTTGGCGGAATCGGCCTCAACGTCATCCAGGCCGCGCGCATGGTCGGCGCCGAGATGATCGTCGGCGTCGACATCAACCCCGAGCGCCGCGCCATGGCCGAAAAGTTCGGCATGACGCACTTCGTCAACCCCAAGGAGGTCGAGGGCGATTTGGTGCCCTACCTGGTGTCGCTGACCAAGGGCGGCGCCGACTTCACCTTCGAGTGCGTCGGCAACACGACGCTGATGCGCCAGGCGCTGGAATGCTGCCACA
Source organism: Pseudomonadota bacterium (assembly GCA_023412175.1). GTDB lineage: Bacteria > Pseudomonadota > Alphaproteobacteria > Azospirillales > Azospirillaceae > Azospirillum. The sequence continues at coordinate 3,123 of JAEYOB010000706.1, forward strand.
AGGGCTGGGGCGTGTCGGTGGTCATCGGCGTGGCGCCGTCCGGGGCGGAGATCTCGACGCGGCCGTTCCAGCTCGTCACCGGCCGGGTCTGGAAGGGTTCGGCCTTCGGCGGCGCGCGCGGGCGCACCGACGTGCCGCGCATCGTCGACTGGTACATGGACGGGCTGATCAACATCGACGACCTGATCACCCACGTGATGCCGCTGGAGCAGATCAACGACGCCTTCACGCTGATGCACGAGGGCAAGTCGATCCGGTCCGTGGTGACCTTCTGATGACCGACCTGCTGAAACGGCACGCGTGCTTCGGCGGCACGCAGACGGTGTACCGCCACCGCTCGGAGGCCACCGGCACGCCCATGGAGGTCGCCGTCTACCGGCCTCCGCAGGCGGAGCGCGGGCCGTGCCCGGTGCTGTACTACCTGTCCGGGCTGACCTGCACCTGGGAGAATTTCACCGCCAAGGCGGGCGCCCAGCGCTACGCCGCCGAGCACGGCGTGATCCTGGTGGCGCCGGACACCAGCCCGCGCGGCCTCGACCTGCCGGGCGAGCACGAGAGCTACGATTTCGGCTCCGGTGCCGGCTTCTACGTCGATGCGACGCAGGAGCCGTGGTCGGCGCACTACCGCATGTACCGCTACGTGACCGAAGAGCTTCCGGAATGGGTGGCACAGACCATCCCGGAAGCGGATCCCGCCCGGCAGGGGATCTTCGGCCATTCGATGGGCGGGCACGGCGCGCTGGTCTGCGCGCTGCGCAACCCCGGCCGCTACCGGTCGGTGTCGGCCTTCTCGCCCATCGTGGCGCCTTCACAGGTTCCGTGGGGGCAGAAGGCGTTCAGCCGCTACCTCGGGCCACAGGCGGAGGCGTGGCTGTCCTATGACGCCACGGCACTGGCCGCGTCCTCGGCGTGGCGGTCGCCCATCCTCATCGACCAGGGCACCGCCGACGAGTTCCTGGAAACGCAGCTGAAACCCGAGCTGTTCGAAGAGGCCTGCCGCTCGGCCGGGATCCCGCTGACGCTGCGCCGGCAGGAAGGCTACGACCACAGCTACTACTTCATCAGCAGCTTCGTCGGCGACCACATCGCCCACCACGCGCGGCTGCTGGCGTAGCACGTACCCCATCCCTCCCCCGCCCAGCGGGGGAGGGCCAGGGTGGGGGCAAGCGCGCCCTACCCGTTCGCCACCCGCGCCAGCGACCCGGCTTGCGCCTCGGCCATGTAATCCTCCAGCGCCCGCGCCTCGTCGGTCGTCAGGCGCAGGCCGAGCTTGGAGCGGCGCCACAGCACGTCGTCGGCGGTCTGCGCCCACTCCGCCGCCATCAGGTAGCGCACCTCCGCCTCGGTCAGGTCGGGGCGGAAGCGCCGCCCCAGGT
>JAEYOB010000752.1 GCA_023412175.1 Pseudomonadota bacterium
TGCGGGCGAGCACCAGCCAGCCGGTGGTCTGCGCCATCGCCTCGATGAGCAGCACGCCCGGCATCACCGGACGCGATGGGAAGTGCCCGGCGAAGAACGGCTCGTTGATCGACACGTTCTTGATGCCGACGGCGCTCTCGCCCAGCACGATATCAACCACACGCTCGATCATCAGCATCGGGTAACGATGCGGGATCATCTGCATGATCCGGTTGACGTCGATATCAGGCACCTTGTTGCTGTCCACCGTCGCTTCCATCGCCGGTCCGTCCACTCGTCTTACAACCGCCATAGGCGGGAGATGGGGCCGTTGTGCCCCATTTCCCGCGGCATATCAATCGTTCAGGCCACGACGCCCGATCGGGCTCAGGGCTTGGGGATGGTTACCGCCACGGTGGGCAGCTGCTTGTTGAGCCGCTCCAGCACGGGTTCGGTGACGTCCAGGTTGCTGGCGAACAGGACCAGCAGGTTGCGCGGGATGACCACGTTGGCGCCGCGCTCGTCGGCGATATCCTGGACGATCTCCAGCATGGTCTTCTGCACGTGGCCCATGGCGTCGTTGAACGCCGTATCCAGCGTGCGCTTGCGCGTCTGGACGGTACGCTGCACCTCGGCGACCTGCTTCTCGAAGTCGCGGCGCTTGGCCGCGAAGGCATCCGGCGCCAGAACGGTCTGCTGCTTGCGCAGCTCGTTCTCGGCGCTCTGGAGCTTGTCCTCCAGGCTCTGGATTTCCTTCTGGTACGAATCGCGCTGCGACTCGATGGCCTTCTGGATACCCTTGGAGGCCGAGGACTCCTGCATGATGCGCTGGACGTCCACCACGGCCACCACCGGCGCCTTCAGCGGCTCGCCCGGCTTGGCGGCGGGCTGCTGCGGGGCGGCAGCCGGAGCCGGCGCGGCCGGGGCGGGCTGAGCCGCAGGCTTCTGCTGCGCGTGGACCTGAAGCGGAAGAAGCACGGCTGCGGCCAGCGCGGCGGCGCCGGCGTACGCCCGAAGGGACTGGAAGTGCATCGTTAGAACCTGGTTCCGAAGCTGAAGCGGAAGATTTCCTTCCGATCGTAGCTTTCCTTGATGATGGGGACGGCAAAGTCAATACGGATCGGGCCGAACGGCGAGCGCCAGGACAGGCCGGTGCCCACCGACACGCGGATCGACGTATCGTCCGCGACGCCCGGATCGCCGGAAATGCCGCTCCGGCCCAGCGTGCCGACGTCGGTGAAGCCATAGCCCTTGATGCCGAAATCCTCCGGCAGGCCGAGCGGGAAGCTCATTTCCACGCTGCCGCGGGCGTACTCCTTGCCGCCCAGGGCGTCCTGCGTGCGCAGGTCGCGCGGGCCGATGCCGGCGGTGCGGAAACCGCGCAGCGTGTCACCGCCGATGAAGAAGCGGTCGGACAGCGTCACCTTCTTCCCGAGACCGGCGATGTAACCGACCTCGGCCGTGGTGCTGAGCACCCAGTCGTTGTTGAAGGTCGGGATGTACACGCCGCCGCCGAGCTTGACGCGCAGGTAGCGGCTGTTGCCGCCCAAGCCCGCGGCGTCCGTCTGCAGGCGGACGAAATAGCCCTCGGTCGGGTCGAGGCGGCTGTTGCGGGCGTCGTAGGTCAGCTCCTGGCCGACCAGCGACGTGACGCGGCTGCCCCTCTGCTCCTGAATGTAGATCGACGCTGTATCCGGCACGTTGGAGATCGTCGTGCCCTGGAGCTGGTAGTACAGGCGCTGGCGCAGCCGTTCGGACAGCGGGAAGCCCATGCGCAGCGCGAAACCGTTGTTCCGCTCACTGAACGACGCTTCATCCTGGTAGTTGCGCGTGACGCGGAACAGGTCCACGCCGGCCGACAGGTCGCGGTCGAGGAAGTACGGCTCCGTGAAGGAGACGTCGTACTCCTGCCTGCGCTTCGACACCGTGGCGCCGAACCGCAGGTCCTGGCCCTTGCCGAGCAGGTTGCGCTCGCGGATCGAGAAATCGGCCAGCGGGCCGTCGGCGGTCGAGAAGCCGGCGCCGACCGCGATCTCGCCGGTGGACTTCTCCTGGATGTCGACGTTGACCACCGAGCGGTCGGGGGCCGACCCCTCCTGCGTGGTGACCTGGACCCGCTCGAAGAAGTCGAGGTCCTTGATGCGCTGTTCGGAACGCCGAAGCTTCGACGCGTTGAACGGGTCGCCTTCGGCCACCAGCATCTCACGCCGGACCACCTTGTCCAGGGTCCGGACGTTGCCGGTGATGTCGATGCGCTCGACGAACACCCGCGGACCCTCGGCGATCTCGTAGGTGATATCGATGGTCTGAGCGTCGCGGTTACGGTTGATCTGCGGCCGGATGTCGACGAAGGCGTACTGCAGGTCACCGACCGCATTGGTCAGCTTGGTGATCGTGTCCTCGACCTCCTGGGCGTTGTACCAGTTGCCCTCCTTGGTCGTGAGCACGTTGCGCACGCTCTCCGGATCGAGCGCCTTGAGGTTCGATTGGAGATCGACCTTGCCGTACTTGTACCGCTCGCCTTCCTCGATGGTGAAGGTGATGATGAAATCTTCCTTCTCCGGCGTCAGCTCCGCCACGGCGGAGACGACGCGGAAGTCGGCGTAGCCTTCCTTGAGATAGAAGCGGCGCAGCAGCTCACGGTCGTAGTTCACACGATCGGGATCGTAGCTGTCCTCGGAGGTGAGGAAGCGCCACCAGGCGGTTTCGCGCGTCTGGATGTTCTCGCGCAGCGTGCCCGCCGAGAAATGCTCGTTGCCGACGAAGTTGATGGCGCGCACGCCGGTGCGCTCGCCCTCGTTGACCTCGAACACCAGATCGACGCGGTTCTGGTCGAGCTTGATGATCTTCGGCTCGACGGTCGCGGCGAAGCGGCCCTGACGCCGGTAGATGTCGAGCAGGCGCTGCACGTCGGACTGCACGCGGGTGCGCGTGTAGACGACCCGCGGGCGGAGCTGGATCTCCTTCTCCAACTGCTCGGTCTCGATGCGGCGGTTGCCCTCGAAGGCGATGCGGTTGATGATCGGGTTTTCCTGAACGGCCACCACCAGGGTGTCGGCCTCCCGCCTCAGCTGCACGTCGGCGAACAGACCGGTGGCGAACAGCGCCTTGAGCGATTCGTCGATCTTCGTCGGATCGAACTGTTCGCCCGGCTGCACCGTCAGGTAAGTGCGCACCGTGCTCGGCTCGATGCGCTGCGTGCCCTCGACCCGGATGTCCCGGATGGTCCCGCCCGTGAAGACCTGGGCGACCTGCGTCCCAACAGCTCCATTGGCTTGCGCCAAGGCGAGAGACACCGTTGTCATGGCGCAGCCAGCCATCAGGCTGAGCGCCAGAACCTTAGACGACACCCGCAACATACGCCCCCTGGCTTCTCGCTCGTTTTAGGAGATCAGTCCTCGGAAGAAATCGACCACGCGGAGCTGAACAAGGTCGTTCCACGTGGCGAAGACCATGAGCGTTAATACCAGAGCCAGTCCGATGCGGAAACCGTATTCTTGCGCACGCGGTCCGAGCGGTTTGCCGCGGACCGCTTCCATTCCGTAGAAAAGCAGATGTCCACCGTCCAACAACGGGATCGGGAACAGGTTGATCATGCCCAGGTTGACCGACAGGAAGGCCATGAACCAAATCAGCGCATAGGCGCCGGTCTGCGCGACTTCTCCCGACATCTGGGCGATTCGCAACGGTCCGCCCAGTTCCTCGGTGCCGCGCGAGCCCTCGATCATCTGGCCCAGCGCGGTGAAGGTGCCGCCGATCATGCCGCCGATCTCGCGCGCCGACTGCCAGGCGGCGGAGAGCGGATCGTGCCGCTTGCGATCGGTGCCGGCGCGCGTGATGCCGAGTTGCCCAATGCGGTGCGCGTTGCCGAATCGGTCGGTCACCTCGACCACGTCGGGTGTCACGGAAAGGGGAACGGTACGGCCGTCGCGCAGCACCTCCAGAGCCAGCGGCTGGCCGGGATTCATGCTGACGACCTGCCGGATCTCCTCGAATCGCTGAATGCCGGCACCATCGATGGCGACGATCTCGTCACCCGGCAAAAGCCCGGCCCGCTCGGCAGCGCTGCCCGGCTGCACGCCGCCGACGTCCGGCGGGGTGAAGGGCTGCCCGGCGGTGGCGAACAGAATCGCCAGCGCCACGAAGGCGAACAGGAAATTGGCAAGCGGTCCGGCAGCGACGACGGCCGCCCGCTGGCCCAGGCGCTTGTGATGGAAGGAGACGGCCTTCTCGGCATCCGTCATGCGCGTCAACTCGGCCCCCGGCGTGCTCGCGGGGTCGGCGTCGCCGAACATCTTCACATAACCGCCGAGGGGGATCGCACTGAACTTCCAGCGCGTGCCGTGGCGGTCGTTCCAGCCGAACAGCTCCGGCCCAAAGCCGATGGAAAACACCTCGACACGCACGCCGTTGCGCCGGGCGATGTAGTAGTGGCCGAACTCGTGCACGAAGACGAGAACGGTGAGAACCACGAGGAACGCAAGAACCGACGTGCCGAAACCGCCCAGGAAATCCATAAACCCCATGCCTTCGCTGTGGGAGGCGGCGCCCCCGACTGTCCTCAGGCGCGCATGCGCCCGAGATGCTCTGCGGCGTACCGGCGCGCATCGGCGTCCGTCGCCATCACCGCCTCCAGGTCGCCCAGGCGCTGGTGCGGCAGCGCACCCAGCGTCGCCTCGACGATGCGTTCGATGTCGAGGAATCCGATGCGGCGGTCCAGGAACGCCGCAACCGCGACCTCATTGGCGGCACTGAGGATAGTAGGAGCGCCCCCCCCGCTTTGCAAGGCGGCCCGGGCCAGCCGCAAGGCGGGGAAGCGTTCCAGGTCGGGTTCCTCGAAGGTCAGTTCGCGCGCCCTGGCGAGATCGAGTCGCTGCGCCGGCGTCTCCATGCGGTCCGGCCAGGCCAGCGTGTAGGCGATCGGCGTGCGCATGTCCGGCGTGCCCATCTGCGCCAGCACCGAGCCGTCCACATACTCGACCATGGAATGGATGACCGACTGCGGATGGACGAGCACGTCGATGCGCTCCTCAGGCATGTCGAACAGGAAGCGCGCCTCGATCAGTTCCAGCCCCTTGTTCATCAAGGTGGCGCTGTCGACTGAGATTTTGGCACCCATATCCCAGGTCGGATGCGCCACCGCCTGCTCGCGCGTCGCCGTCGCCATGAAGGCGCGATCCTTGGTGCGGAACGGGCCGCCGGACGCGGTGAGGATCAGCCGGCGCACCCGCTGCGGGTGCTGGAAATCGAAGACCTGGTAGATGGCGTTGTGCTCGCTGTCGACGGGTAGCAGGGTGGCGCCGTGCGCCCTCACCTCTTCCATCATCAGCGCGCCGGCGCAGACCAGAACCTCCTT
>JAEYOB010000760.1 GCA_023412175.1 Pseudomonadota bacterium
CGGCCACCACCGCGAGGAGCGTTCCCATGGGTCAGCCCCCAGTGCCTGCCGAAGGTATCCGTTACAAGCGCGTTCTGCTCAAGGTATCCGGCGAAGCCCTGATGGGGCAGCGGGACTACGGTCTCGACCCGGAGATGGTCGGCCGTGTCGCCAACGAGGTGAAGACGGTGGTCGGCCTCGGCGTCCAGGTCTGCCTGGTCATCGGCGGCGGCAACATCTTCCGCGGCATCAAGGGCGCTGCGGCCGGCATGGAACGGGCCACCGCCGACTACATGGGCATGCTGGCGACCGTGATGAACGCGCTCGGCATGCAGAACGCGCTGGAGCGCATGGGCGTGCACACCCGCGTGCAGTCTGCCATCCCCATGGCCTCGGTCTGCGAGCCCTACATCCGGCGCCGCGCCATCCGGCACATGGAGAAGGGTCGCGTCGTCATCTTCGCCGCCGGCACCGGCAATCCGTTCTTCACCACCGACACCGCCGCGGCGCTGCGCGCCTCGGAGATGGGCTGCGATGCGCTGCTGAAGGGCACGCAGGTGGACGGCGTCTACACCGCGGACCCGAAAAAAGACTCCTCCGCCACACGCTATGAGCGACTGAGCTACCTGGACGTGCTGGCGCGCGATCTCCAGGTCATGGACGCTTCGGCAATTTCCTTGGCGCGAGAGAACCGGATCCCCATACTCGTATTCTCGATCCACACCCCCGGCGCCTTTGCCGAAGTGATGGCCGCACGGGGTAAGTTTACGATCATTACCGAAGACAGGGAGTAACTTCCGTGGCCGAACCCGACATTTCCGACATCAAGCGGCGCATGGATGGAGCCCTTGAGGCCTTCAAGAAGGAACTGAGCGGGCTGCGCACCGGGCGCGCCTCGGCCAGCCTTCTGGAGCCGGTCTCGGTCGAAGCCTACGGCAGCAAGGTCCACCTCAAGGAGGTCGGCACCGTCAGCGTGCCCGAGCCGCGCCTGATCACGGTGCAGGTGTGGGACCGCGGCATGCTGAAGGCGGTCGAGAAGGCGATTCGCGACTCCGGCCTGGGCCTCAATCCGCAGGCCGAGGGCCAGACGATCCGCGTGCCGATCCCCGACCTGACCCAGGAGCGTCGCCAGGAGCTGGCCAAGGTCGCCCACAAATACGCCGAGCAGGCCAAGGTCGCCGTGCGCAACGTGCGCCGCGACGGCATGGACATGTTGAAGAAGGCGGAGAAGAACGGCGACATCACCCAGGACGAGCACAAGACCTGGCAAGACAAGGTCCAGGTCGTCACCGATCAGCACATCAAGATGATCGATGACGCCCTCGCCGCGAAGGAAAAGGAAATCACGCAGGTCTGAGGCATGCGCGACGCTCAGGAAGGTCGCCCGGCCGAGCCGCCCGTCCATGTGGCCATCATCATGGACGGGAACGGCCGCTGGGCCAAGGCGCGCGGCCTGCCGCGCACCGCCGGTCACAAGAAGGGTGTCGAGGCGGTGCGGCGCACGGTCGAGGCCGCGCGCGAGCTGGGCATCGGCTATCTCACCATCTTCAGCTTCTCGTCGGAGAACTGGCGGCGCCCGGAGGAGGAGGTTTCCGACCTCATGGGCCTGCTGCGCTTCTATCTGCGCAGCGAGATCGCCGAACTGCACAAGGCCGGCATCCGCCTGCGTGTGATCGGCGAGCGCGCGCGCCTGTCCGCCGACATCATCCGCCTTATCGAGAACGCCGAGGAACTGACCGCCGGCAACCGCACCATGACGCTGGTCGTGGCGCTCAGTTACGGCGCGCGTCAGGAGATCTTGCAGGCGGCGCGGCGTCTGGCCGAGGAGGCCAGGGCCGGACGCCTCGATCCCGAGGCCATCGACGAGGCGGCCTTCATGGCGCGGCTGTTCACGGCGGATATCCCGGATCCCGATCTGATGATCCGCACCAGCGGCGAGAAGCGGTTGAGCAATTTCCTCTTGTGGCAGTCGGCCTACGCCGAGTTCGTGTTCACCGACACGCTGTGGCCCGACTTCACCAAGCGCGACCTGGAGGCTGCCATTGAAGAGTACCACCGCAGGGAGCGACGTTTCGGCGCCACCACAGCCGGCAGCCGCTGAAACACCGCCGGTCGAGAAAGCAACCGTCAGCAAGAAGACCGGCGACCTCAAAGTCCGCGTCCTCTCGGCCCTGGTGATGGGGCCGCTGGTGCTGCTGGCCGTGTGGGCCGGCGGCTGGGTGTTCCTGGCGCTCCTCGCCGTCTCCGCCCTGGTCGCCGTCGGCGAGTGGGTGAACCTCGTCGCCTCCGGGCGACTGCCGGAAGCGTTCTGGCACTCCATGCTCGCCATGGCCGTGGTGCTGGTGACCTACGTGCTGGGCGGGCCGCTGGCGGCCGTCGCGCTGGCCGTGGCGCTCGGCTTCATTGTGCAGGCGTCGGCCGGCGGCAAGGGCTCCTGGCTGCTGGGATTCGGCATCCCCTATGTGACCGCGGGCATCGTCGGGCTGGCATGGCTGCGCGAGCATCCCGGTTTACCGCTGGTGCTGTTCTGCCTGCTGGCGGTCTGGGCCACGGACATCGGCGCCTACGCCGCCGGGCGCAGCATCGGCGGGCCGAAACTGGCGCCCCGCATCAGCCCGAAGAAGACCTGGGCCGGCCTGATCGGCGGCATGATCGCCGCGGCGGTATTCGGGCTTGGCGTCGCCCTGGCGGTGGACGCGCAGCGGCCCTATCTCGCTTTGCTGGTGGCGCCGGTGCTGGCGGTGGTCGGACAGGCCGGGGACCTGTTCGAGTCCTGGGTGAAGCGGCGCTACAATGTGAAAGACAGCAGCAACCTGATCCCCGGCCATGGGGGGCTGCTCGACCGCATCGACGGGCTGATGGTCGCCGCCCCGGTGCTGGCGGTGTTCCACGCGACCCTGGGAAAGAGTTGGCAATGGTGGTGAAGCGGGCGCCGGGTGCGCCGCGGCGGGTGACGATCCTCGGCTCGACCGGGTCGGTGGGCACGCAGACGGTCGACCTCGTGGCGCGGGCGCCGGAAACCTTCGCCGTCGAGGCGCTGACCGCCAACCGCAACGTGGCGCTGCTGGCGGAGCAGGCGAAGCGGCTGCGCGCGCGCCTTGCCGTGGTCGCCGATCCCGCCTGCTACGCCGACCTCAAGGCGGCGTTGTCCGGCACGGACATCGAGGCGGCGGCCGGACCGGACG
>JAEYOB010000800.1 GCA_023412175.1 Pseudomonadota bacterium
CTGCCGGATCGAAGTGAACGGCGCGTCGCAGGAGGTGGAGGTGGAGAACATCTCCAAGGGCGGCGCCACCCTGGCTTCGGCGAGCGCGCTCGCCGGCGGGCAGCGCGGCCGGCTGTGGCTGGGGAACGGCGGTCTGGCCGTCGATTTCAACGTCGTCGCGGTCGACGGCGCGCGCCCGCATCTCCGGTTCCTGGTCTCCGATGCGGGCAAGACCGGATTCGAGCAGCAGATGGACCACCTCGTCCGCAGCCTGACCACACTGGGGGCGGCGTAGCGGAGCGCCTCCTTCGCCATCGACGCCAGGACCCTTGAAGGAGTACAGACGTGCGAAGCCGCCGTGACGGCGGCTCATGCGCATCGACAGCGCTGTGGACGCACATGACGAACGAGCACGGACACCGGCACGCGGCCCGCCATGCCGGCGAAGGCCGGGGCCACCATCACGGGCATGAGCATGCCTGTCACGACCCTACAGGTCACGATCATGCCGCCCAAGGCCACGACCATGCCGGCCACCACCACAGCCACGGACCCGGCGGCCATGTCCACGCGGTGACCGCCGACAGCGAGCGCAAGGTCCTCTGGGCCATGCTGCTGACCGGCGGTTTCATGTTCGCCGAGGTGATCGGCGGCCTCGTCTCGGGCTCGCTGGCGCTGCTGGCCGACGCCGGGCACATGCTGACCGATTTCGCCTCCCTGGCGCTGGCGTGGTTCGCGTTCCGGCTGGCGCGCCGCCCGGCGGACCCTCAGCGGTCCTACGGCTACCACCGCTTCCAGGTCGTCGCGGCGTACACCAACGGCATCAGCCTGTTCGCCATCGCCCTGTGGATCGTCGTGGAGGCCATCGGCCGCTTCCTCGATCCGGTCGCGGTGATGGGCGCCCAGATGCTCGTCGTCGCCGTGCTCGGGCTGCTGGTCAACGTCGCGGCCTTCTGGATCTTGCACCGGGGCGGCGGCGAGAACATCAACGTCCGCGGCGCGGCCATCCACGTCATGGGCGATATGCTCGGTTCCGTCGGCGCCATCGCCGCAGCCCTCGTCATTCTGTGGACCGGCTGGACGCCGATCGATCCGATCCTGTCGGTCGTGGTCGCCCTGCTCATCCTGCGCAGCGCTTGGACGGTGACGAAGGAGTCCGGGCACATCCTCCTCGAAGGCACGCCGTCGGGCATCGATCCAGCCCGTGTCGGGGCCGCGTTGCGCGAAGTGGTCGGCGTCCTCGACGTCCACCACGTCCATGTCTGGTCGCTCACCACGGAACGGCCGCTGCTGACCCTGCACGCGGTCGTCGAGAACTGCGCGGACCAGAACCGCGTGCTGATCGAGGTCAACCGGATCCTGGAGGAACGGTTCGGCATCGCGCACGTCACGGTGCAACTGGAGCATGGCGCCTGCGTCCAGGAGCACCGGCCGCATCGAGGGAAGCAGGGCTGAGGAAAGCCGCCCGCTGGTTCAGTGGCAATAGCCGGCTCCCACGGCAGGCACGGTGTTCGATGCGCCCTGAACGGCGTCCTCGATGATGCGGCTGACGGTCGAGTGGCGGAGGTCGATGACCGCCACGCCGCCGGTATCGCTCAGCGCGACATAGAATTTCAGGCCGTCCGGCGAGGCAGCTCCGCCCTCCGGAACGCCGGGCAGTGGAAGGTGGGCCAGACGCCGCCGGTCGCGCAGATCGATGCTCTGCGCGCTCCGCGTGTTCCGGCTGGTGGCGACGGAGATGCTCTGGAACAGTCCCAGACCGAGGCCGCTGGCCTCAGCCGACAGCGGGATGCGCACGCTTTCCTTCAGCGTCCATGTGGAAATGACCGACATCGCACGGCCGCCGGCCACCGGGATCAGCACGAACTGGCTGTCTCCGCTCGGCAGCATCCTGCCCAGCGGTGGCGGCAGCCGCAGCCGCGACGCCCGGGTCGCCGTCTCCAGGTCGAAAATGGACAGGATCCCCTGGTCCCCCTGCACGGCAAACGCGGCCCCGCCTCCGGGATCGGTCACGATCTGCCGGACGGGGCCGTCCCGTGCGTCGCTCGGAAGCTCGGCGACGAGGCGTCCGGCCGCCGCGTCGATGACGCCGATCCGGCTGCCGTGCGCGACGAGGAGCCGTCCGTCCGCGGTGAACGCCATCGACCGCACGCCGGGAAGTCCGGTGACCCGCGCCGCCGGTCCGCCCACGGGCCGGACGAGTTCGACGGTTCCGGCGTCGGGATCGGCGACGGCCAGCACCGTTCCCGTCCGGTTGAGCTGCAGGAAAACCGGGGCGATGCCGGTCTCCAGCACGCGCGCCACGGAAGCACTGAGGATATCGACGACGTAGAGCTTCCGCGCGGCCGCGTCGCTGGCCACCAGCTGCCTTCCCCGACCCAGCACCACGATCTGGCGGGGGATGCCCGGTAAGCGGATGCGCGTGACGATGGCGTCGGAGGCGCTGTCGATGACGGCGATGTCCGGAGTTTCCGGCGATGTCACGAAGATGAAGCCGGCCGGATCCGGCGGTGCGGCCCGCACTGTGGAGGGTCCCCCGATCAGCCCCAGGACGGCGCCGACGACGAACAGCACGCTGCGCCACATGGCCGCCTCCGCTCCTTCGTGTCGCCGGATGGTAAGGTACCCGGCACATCGCCGCGAAGCGCTCTCACGGGGTAATGGCCGTTCCGGATAGCGGCCGGCACGAATGATGCCGGGCTTGCCCAAAGTCAATTCAAGGGCGGAGGCGTTGAGGTAGGGTTCACCCTACACATCCAGGGATTCCGAGCCGCAGCCATGTCCACCGAACCGCAACAGCCTCACGAGGAAAACCACACTGCGCCCCCCGCGGGAGAAGAGGTCAACTTCCACACCGACAAGATGATCCTCTTCGCGGGCGCAGTCGGTGTTCTGGCCACGCTCGGCTTCCTCACGACGGTGGTCCTCCACTTCACGATGACCTGAGTTTTCCGCCGGAACCGCACCTGCCACGATCATGGAAACCGAACCGATGACCGCCACCGCCGCATCCCCGAAACAGAGCGTTCCGTGGAACCAGCGCATGGTTCCGTTCATGGCGGCCTCCGTCGGGTTCTTCTTCCTGAGCTTCCTGCTCGTCAGCCTCTACGCATGGTTCTACACCGACGCGGCGGTGCAGGCGGCGCGCGTGGGTGAACTCCGGTCACTCCTCGTCGGCACCGAGCCGGCTGCGCCCGCCCCGGATCTGGCCGGGCGCGTCGTCCATGTGCGCGGGACGGCGACGGCCGGAACGCCGGTCGCCGACACCGCCCTGGGCGTCACCTTCGAGAAGACGTTGACCGTCCAGCGCGTCGTGGAGCGTTTCCGCAGCGGGCGGAACGCCGGCTGGAACCCGGATGAGATGCGCCATCTGCCGTCGTCCGGAGCCCGTCTCGGCGGTTGGTCGCTGACCGAGCCGCTTCTCACCGCGGCGCCCTCGGCCCTGGAGGTTCTGCGTCCGGGAGTGGACTACCGGCTGCCCGCGGGCATGCTGGCCTCGGAAAGCGATCCCTACGGCGCCTATCAGATGGGCAGCGACAAGGCCCAGGCATCCGACCCGACGAAGCATCTGGCGTCCGGCGACCGCAGGCTGATGTACCGGGTGCTGCGGGACGGTCCCCTGAGCGTGATCGCCGCGGTGGACACGTCCGGCCGGGGACTGGTGCCGGTCCGCATCGATGGGGACAACGTGGCACTGGTGGCGAGCGGGAACGTGGATGCCGGGGCCATGATCGACGAGGCCTTGCAGGAGGCCAACGCCACGCGCATCGAAACGACGTTGTGGGCGCTCGCCATCGGCTGGGTGGCCTTCATGATCCCGGCGCTTTGGGCCCCGATGAGCCGTTGGATCGCCCTGACGCTGGTCCCGCTGGCGGGAACCGCGGCGACGCTCGGCGCCGCCATGGCCGCGGCTGTGCCGGGCGGCATCGGCGGCAGCTTCCTCGCGGGTCAAGTCGCCGCGGCCGGCTACGTGCTGTGGATCGTCCTGCTCGCCCGGCGGCGCGGCGCGCTGGGCTGAAGGGACCCTGCCGGACCTCAGGCAAGCGCCGAGAGCGCTTCCGATCCCGGCAGGGGAGTCGCCTCCGGCAGCGGCACGGCGAGCACGTCGCAGCGCATTCCGAGCAGGAGCTGCTCGGCGACGCTGCCCAGCAGGAAGCGTTCCAGGCGGGCCTTGGCGTGCGTCCGCGTGCCCACGACGCCCAACTCGGCGCGGAATCCCTGCGCCGCCTTCAGGATCTGCTCGACGGGCGAACCCCAGTCCACCGCCGGGAGGTAGTCCCCTGGAGGCAGGCCCCCGCTGCGGGCCAGATCGTTCAGCAACGCCGTGCAGCGCGCGCTCACGTCGCGCTCGTAAGCCAGGATCCGGTCCTCGCCAGCGTTCGCGAGGCGCATCTGCGACGCCACCAGATCGTCGAGGATGTGGATGGCATACAGGGTCTGCCCGAGGGCGATCCGGTGTGCCATCCGCAGGACGGCTGCTCCCTCCTCGATGAGGTCCACCGCGGCGAGCGTGCACGTGTACGCTCCGGGGTCCGGCCGCTTCACCACCAGAACCGGCACCGTCGCGTTGCGGATCACCCGCTCGATCGTCGTTCCGGTGAAGACCTCCTTGATGACGTTCTGGCGGTGGGTGCCGAGAACGATCAGGTCGGCCTCCTCCTCCTGGGCGGCGGACAGGATCGCCTGGAAATCGAGCCCGCCGACGACGCGGACCGCCAGGCGCTCCCCGAACCGGGCGGGAAGCTGCGCCGTCGTCTCTGCGAGGCTGCGGAGCGCCTGTTCGCGCTCAGCCTCGAAGACCCGCATCGGAAGCTCGTCGTCGACCACGTGCAGGACCGTCATCTCCGCGCCCAACCGTTCCGACAGGTGGGCGGCCTGGGCCACGGCGCGCTCGCTGCGGCGGGACAGGTCGGAGGCGACGAGGAGCTTTTTCATTGTGTGCATGCACCCGTGTTGCCTTGGCCGTTCCGGGAGGCCGCTTCAGCCGGTTGCCCGACCGGTACGCAACAGCACGCCGGGGCCGATCTCCTCCGCTTCGATGAAGACGACGCCGGCGGTTTCCAGCGTCGCCCGCAGCATGGCCATGTTGCTGCGGATCAGGGTGTGCCGGCCATGTTCGAAGCTGCGGATCGTCGAACACCCCACCCCGGAACGCGCCGCGAGATCGGCTTGGCTCCAATCCAGCAGGGCCCTGGCGGCCCGGCACTGCGCCGGTGTCATCATCCCGGGAAGCATGCCCCCGGTTTTCCGGCCCGTCAACATCATCCAAAACTGTTCACATTGGGCCTTTTCGGCGCCATATAAACTTGATCGTCCCGCCCGACGCTCCCCCCGTTCCAGAGACACTGATGCACCATGCGCCGCCACTGATCGCCACCATTGCCGTCGCACTGGTTTTCGCATTCACGTTGGGCTTCCTGGCGCGTCGCATCGGCCTGCCGCCGCTTGTCGGCTATCTGCTGGCGGGGATCGCCGTCGGGCCGCAGACGCCCGGCTTCGTCGGCGACATGGACCTTGCCGCGCAATTATCGGAGTTCGGCGTCATCCTGCTGATGTTCGGCGTC
Source organism: Pseudomonadota bacterium (assembly GCA_023412175.1). Taxonomy (GTDB): domain Bacteria; phylum Pseudomonadota; class Alphaproteobacteria; order Azospirillales; family Azospirillaceae; genus Azospirillum. The sequence goes on from JAEYOB010000800.1 coordinate 5,544, forward strand.
GGGCTGCATTTCTCGATCGCCGACCTGTGGGCGGTGCGCCGGGTTGCCCTGCCGGGCGCGGTCGCGCAGATCGGCGTGGCAACCGGTATCGGAGCCTGGGTCGCCAGCGTCTGGGGGTGGAGCCTGACGGCCGGCGTCGTGTTCGGGCTGTCGCTGTCGGTGGCGAGCACGGTCGTGCTGCTGCGCGCGCTGGAGGCGCGCGGGGCGCTGGACAGTCCCGACGGGCGGATCGCGGTGGGCTGGCTGGTCGTCGAGGATCTGGCGATGGTGGTGGCGCTGGTGCTGCTCCCGGCCTTCGCCGGCGCCGCGGCGGGCGCCGGGGCGGGCACCATGCCCTGGGCTGAACTGGGGCTGACCATCGGAAAGGTCGCTGCGTTCGTGACGATCATGCTGGTGGGCGGGCGCCGGGTGGTGCCGTGGCTGCTGGCCCAGGTGGCGCGCACCGGCTCGCGCGAGCTGTTCACGCTGGGGGTGCTGGCCATCGCGCTGGGCATCGCCATCGGATCGGCGTCGCTGTTCGGCGTGTCGTTCGCGCTGGGCGCGTTCTTCGCCGGCGTGGTGCTCAGTGAGAGCGACCTCAGCTATCAGGCGGCGGCCGACAGCCTGCCGCTCCAGGACGCTTTCGCCGTCCTCTTCTTCGTGTCGGTCGGCATGCTGTTCGACCCGATGGTCCTGCTGCGCGATCCGCTGCCGGTCGCCATCACCCTGCTGGTGATCATTGTCGGCAAGTCCGTGGCGGCGGTGCTTCTGGTGCTGGCGCTCGGGCATTCGGTGCGGACGGCGCTGACGATCTCGGCCAGCCTCGCCCAGGTCGGCGAGTTCTCGTTCATCCTGGCCGGGCTGGGCATCGCGTTGGGGGTGCTGCCGGAGCAGGGGCGCGACCTCATCCTCGCCGGCGCCCTGCTGTCGATCACCCTGAACCCGGCCGTATTCTGGGCCATGGACCGGGTCGCCGAACGGCTGGATGCGTCCACCAACCCGCGCCTTGCGTGGCTGCGGGCGCGCGGTGTGGCCG
>JAEYOB010000843.1 GCA_023412175.1 Pseudomonadota bacterium
CCTCCTCCAGATACAGCGCCTGCCAGACCGGCAGCAGGAAGCGCCAGCCGAAGGGCGGCGCCACGTCGTGCGGCTTGTTGGGCGCCGGGCTGGCGGGGCGGCTGAACAGGTAGGCCTTGAGGTCGGCGACGTCGCGGTCGCTCATCCGCGTGTAGGAGGTGTAAGGGAAGGCCGGGAACAGCGGCTCCCCTTCCCGGCCGTGGCCGGAGCGGATCGCCCGCGCGAAGTCGGCGTCGGACCAGCCGCCGATGCCGTGCGTCGGGTCGGGCGTGATGTTGGGGCTGAAGAAGGTGCCGAAGGGCGTCTTCAGCGGACGCCCGCCGGCCAGCGGCGCGCCGCCGCCCTTCTCGTCGGTGTGGCAGCCGAGGCAGCCGGCGGCGGCGAAGACGTACTCGCCACGCGCCACCGGATTGGCGGAAGCCGGGTCGGCCGCCCGCGCCGCGATCGGGGCAGCGACGGCGGCGATGGCGACGGCGGCGGTGGCCAGCGCGAGAAGGGCGGACAGGCGCATGCTCATGCCTCGCGGTGCGGCTTACTTCTTGATCCGGTAATCCTCGTGGCAGGTGCCGCAGGTCTTGCCGGTCGCCTGCTGGGCCTGGGCGATCTGCGCCTTGTCGCCGGTGGCGGCGGCGGCCACCAGCTTGGCCGTCGCCGGCCGCATGTCGGCCCACAGCTTCTCGGTCTTGGCCCAGTCCCGCCACAGCTCCGGCCGGGCGGCGCTGTCGGCGACCGGCGCCGCGGTGCCCTGCGGGAACAGCGCGGCGTAGTCCGCCTTGGCGGCCTCGTCGATGGCGCCGGCGCCGGCCTGCGCGTCGGCCACGCTGCCTTCGCCCTTGAGGAACTTGCCGATGGCCTGCATGCCGCCGCCGAACTTCTTCATGTGCTGCTGGCGGGCCTTGACCTGCCCGGCGGGGTCGGCGGCCGAGGCGGCCGGCGCGACGGCGAGGAACAGGCCTGCGGAAACCGCAACGGCAACGGCGGACACGCGATGCTTCATGAGGAACTCTCCCGATGGTTCTTTCCCGGTCCCCTGACACGCGGCCGGGGCGGCTTGTTATTCCTGCGACGTTGGTGTAACGCCCTGCGCCTTGCCTGCCAATCACAGGATCGCGACGCACGGTCCCCGATGTGGCGATGCCCGATGCGATATGAAAGGTGCGAGGGATGAAGACCCCGAACTCCGTTTGCGTGTATTGCGGCTCCTCCAGCCGGGTGGCGGACGCCTACAAGGAGGCCGCGCACCGGTTGGGTGCCGGGCTGGCGGAACGCGGCATCCGGCTGGTCTACGGCGGCGGCCGGGTCGGGCTGATGGGGATCGTCGCCGACGCCGCCATGGGCGCCGGCGGTGAGGTGGTCGGCATCATCCCCGAGCACATCCAGACCCTGGAGGTGGAGCACACCGGCCTGACCGAGTTGCACGTGGTCGACAGCATGCACACCCGCAAGCGCATGATGGTCGACCGCTCGGACGCCTTCATCGTGCTGCCCGGCGGCATGGGCACCCTGGACGAGCTGTTCGAGGTGCTGACCTGGAAGCAGCTCCGCCTGCACGACAAGCCCATCGTCATCGTCGACGCGGACGGCTACTGGGCGCCGCTGACCACGCTGATCGAGCACATGGTTGGCGCCGGTTTCTGCCGGCCCGAGCACCGCGGCCTGTTCACCGTGGTGAGCCGGGTGGAGGATGTGTTCGCCGCCCTGGCACGCGAGCCCGAGCCCATGGTGTCGCCCGAGACGAAGTGGCTCTGACCGGCGGAGCGCCGGAACCGCGTCTTTACCAACCGCCGTGCCTTCCTTTTCCCGACGGGCCGGTGATATAAGACCGCCATGCCTCCGCCTAGCCGGATGGGCTGCCACTCATCGAAGAGTGCCTGGGCAGCCCATGCGGTCACGCCCGCTGGATGGCGCCTGGCGCCCAAGGACAAACACACCGCCCTTACCCACGGGGAGAACTCGCACCCATGAAGAAGATCAAAGTCGCGAACCCGGTCGTCGAGCTTGACGGCGACGAGATGACCCGGATCATCTGGCAGTTCATCAAGGACAAGCTGATCCTGCCGTACCTCGACATCGACCTGAAGTACTACGATCTCGGCATCGAGAACCGCGACAAGACCGACGACAAGGTGACCGTCGAGTCCGCCAAGGCGATCCAGCAGTACGGCGTCGGCGTCAAGTGCGCCACCATCACCCCCGACGAAGCCCGCGTCGAGGAGTTCAAGCTGAAGAAGATGTGGAAGTCGCCGAACGGCACGATCCGCAACATCATCGGCGGCACCGTCTTCCGCGAGCCCATCGTCTGCAACAACGTGCCGCGCTACGTGCCGGGCTGGACCAAGCCGATCATCATCGGCCGCCACGCCTTCGGCGACCAGTACAAGGCCACCGACTTCAAGGTGCCCGGCCCCGGCAAGCTGACCATCAAGTGGATGCCCGAGGGCGGCGGCGAGCCGATCGAGCACGAGGTGTTCGACTTCCCCGGCGCCGGCGTGGCGATGGGCATGTACAACCTCGACGACTCGATCGCCGGCTTCGCCCACTCCAGCTTCCTGTACGGGCTGGAGCGCAACTACTCGGTCTACCTGTCCACGAAGAACACGATCCTCAAGGCCTATGACGGCCGCTTCAAGGACATCTTCCAGGAGATCTTCGACCGCGACTACGCGGCGCAGTTCAAGGAGAAGGGCCTCGTCTACGAGCACCGCCTGATCGACGACATGGTCGCCTCGGCGCTGAAGTGGGAAGGCGGCTTCGTCTGGGCCTGCAAGAACTACGACGGCGACGTGGAGTCGGACGTGGTGGCGCAGGGCTTCGGCTCGCTGGGCCTGATGACCTCGGTGCTGATCACGCCGGACGGCAAGACCGTCGAGGCCGAGGCCGCGCATGGCACGGTGACCCGCCACTACCGCGAGCACCAGAAGGGCAAGGAGACCTCGACCAACCCGATCGCCTCGATCTACGCCTGGACGCAGGGCCTGGCCTACCGCGGCAAGTTCGACAACACGCCGGACGTGGTGAAGTTCGCCCAGACGCTGGAGCGCGTCTGCGTCGAGACCGTCGAGGCCGGCTACATGACCAAGGACCTCGCCATCCTCATCGGCCCGGAGCAGCCCTGGC
>JAEYOB010000441.1 GCA_023412175.1 Pseudomonadota bacterium
TACCCAGTGCTGGAGGAATTTTCCGGTCTCAGGTCAGACACTGTCAGCACCACAAAGCGTTCACAGCGGGATCACGGCGGTTGCCTCGATCTCAAGCTTTGCCCCGTCCTCGATGAAGCCCTTGACCTCGATCACCGACATGGCGGGGTACTGGCGGCCGATCACGTCCTTGTAGACAGCGCCCAGGTCCGGTCGGCGGTCCAGGTACTCCTGCTTGTCGGCGACGAACCATGTCAGCCGCACGAGGTGCTCGGGCTTGCCTCCGGCCTCCGCGAGCACCGCCACGATGTTCTGGAGGGCCTGTTTGGCTTGGCCGGCAAAGTCCGCCGTTTCAAAGCGTTCCTGTGCGTTCCAGCCGACCATGCCGGCGATGAAGACCATCCGGCCCTGCGCCACCACGCCATGGCTGTAGCCCTGGGCACGCGGCCAGCCGTTCGGGTTCAGTGTCTGCATCCTGTGCGCCTCCCTGAGCGTCGGCGGCGTCCCGCCGCGGATCTTGCCGTTGCTGGTCAATTGAGCCGATAGGACACCCGCAGTATTCCTTCCTCTCCGCTGTCGCTGACCATGAAGCCGAAGTGGTCGAGAAAGCTCAGCATCGGCTTGTTTTCAGCCAGCACGTCGCCGATGAACTCCAGCGTGCCGCGACTGCGGCAGTGGTCGATCATCTTGCGCATCATGCGCCTCCCCAGCCCCTGGCCCTTGAGGTCGGAGCGGGTGACCATGGAGAACTCGGCGTGGCGGTTGTCGGGATCCGTGACGGAGCGGATGACGCCCAGCGTCTCCGGCTCGCCGTGGGCGTCCCGGGCGATGGCGATGAAGGCCATCTCGCGGTCGTAGTCGATCTGCGTCAGGCGCGCCATCTCGCTGTGCGGCAGCGCCGCCTTGTAGTGGAAGAAGCGGAAGCGGATGTCCTCCGGCGTCAGCTTGGAGATGAAGACGTGGTGCGCCGGCTCGTCCTCCGGCCGGATCGGGCGCAGCAGGACGGGGCGGCCGTCGCGCAGCAGGATCGTCTCCTCCAGCCACTTCGGGTACGGGTGGATGGCGAGGCGGTTGGGATCGGCCTTGGCCGGCGCCACCTTCATGCGGGCGTCGACCACGGTCACGCCGCGCTCGTCGGCGAACAGCGGGTTGATGTCCATCTCCACCAGCTCCGGCACGTCGGCGATGAGCTGGGAGACCTGCATCAGCGTCAGGCACACCGCGTCGAGGTTGGCGGCCGGGCGGCTGAGGTGCGCCTTCAGCAGGGTCGCCACGCGCGTACGCGCCACCAGCTCCTGCGCCAGCGGCACGTTCAGGGGCGGCAGGCCGACGGCAAGGTCGCGGAACAGCTCGGCCGCGCGCCCACCCTCGCCGAACAGGATGATGGGGCCAAACAGCGGGTCGGTGGCCGCACCGACGAAGAGCTGGCGGGCGTTGCCGCGCGGCACCATGCGCTGCACGCTGAAGCCGGTGACACGGGCATCCGGACGCTTCTCGGCCACGCGGGCCCGCATGCCACGGGCGGCGGATTCGACGGCGTCGGCGGTCTCCAGGCCCAGTGCCACGCCGCCCACGTCCCATTTGCGGTGAATGTCCGGCGACAAGACCGTCATCGCCACCGGGAAGCCGATGGACTTGGCTAGCCGCTTGGCGTGCGCCGGATCCTCGGCGATGTGGGTCTCGACCACCGGGATGCCGTAGGCGGCCAGCACCTCCTTCACCTGCGGCTCGTTCAGATAGGTCTGCCCCTGCGCCAGCGCGGCCTGCACGACGCGGCGCGCGGTGTCCGGGTCCGGCCGGAACTCCACGGGGATGGAGGGCGGCATCTGCATCAGGGATTCCTGCCGGTGCCGGTAGTTCACCATGTGCAGGAAGGCGCGCACCGCGTCGGACGGGGTGTCGAAGGTGGGCACCCCGGCGTCCACGAACAGCTTGCGGTCAGTCGCCACCGTGTCGCCGCCGATCCAGCAGGTCAGCACGTTGGCGCCGTGCTGGCGCACCGTGCGGATCACCGCCATGGCCGCCTCGGTGCTGCTGGTCAGCGTGGTGGGGGTGTGCATGGCGAGGATGGCGTCCACATCCTCGTCCTCGCCGAGGATCTTCAGCACGTCGGCGTAGCGCGCGGAGGTGGCGTCGACGCGGATGTCGATGGGGTTGGCGCCGTTCCATTCGGCGCCCAGCAGCGCCTTCAGCCTGGATGCCGTCTTATCGGATAGCGTGGCGAGGTTCAGGCCGCCAGTGTACAGCTCGTCCGCCGCCATGGTGCCGGTGCCGCCGCCGTTGGAGACGGTGACCAGTTGCTCGCCGCGCATGGGGCGGGCGCGCGCCAGCGTCTCCACCGCGCCGAACAGCTCGTCGATGGAGCGCACGCGCAGGATGCCGGCGCGCTGGAGCGCAGCGTCGAACACGTCGTAGGGATCGACCAGCGAGAGCACGTCCGGTGACAGCTCGGCGAAGCCGGCGGTGCCGGATCCAGGCGGCCGACGGCCAGCCTTGATCGCCAGCACCGGCTTGTTGCGGGCGGCCGCGCGGGCGGCGGCCATGAAGGTCTTCCGCTCCCGCAGATCCTCGATGTAGAGCAGGATGGCGCGGGTGCCGGGGTCGGAGCCCAGATAGTCCAGCATGTCGCCGAAGTCGATGTCCGGGGCGTCACCCAGCGAGACGAAGTGCGAGAAGCCGATCCGCCTGGGGTATGCCCAGTCGAGCACCAGCGTCCCCACCGCGTCGGACTGCGAAACGAAGCCGATGTGACCGGGCAGCGCCTTGACATGGCTGAAGCTGGCGTTCAGGCGGAACGGCGGCACCTGGATGCCCAGGCTGCGCCCGCCAAGAAAGCGCAGGTCGTGCCGCTTGGCGGCGGTCAGCGCGCGGGTGTACTGGGCGTCGTCCATGCTGCCGATCACCAGCGCGGCGCGGGTGCCACGAACTCCCAGCTCGTCGATGAGGTCGGGATTGGATTCAGGCGGGGTGCACAGCACGGCGAGGTCGGGCGTGCGCGGCAGGCTGAACACGTCGGGGTAGGCAAGAACGCCGGCCACCGCCTCCTGGCGCGGGTTAACCGGCATGATCGGCCCCTCGAACCCGCCGGCCTGGAGGTTGCGCATGATGACGCTGCCGACGCTCTGCGGCCGGTTGGTGGCGCCGACCACCGCGATCGAGCGCGGGCGGAAGAGGTGCTGGAGGTAGATGATGCTCATGGGTGCACGTCTCTCGGGTGGCGGATGGAAGAGCGGTCCATCAGGACGACAGTATGCACCGATGGGCAGGCTGCGGCAGCTCAGTCTGGCAATGCAGAGTCGCTGACCGCAGCGAGCGCCACGAACAACCTGTGCCGGGACAACGAATACCGGACCGGCGCCGGACCGGTCAGCGCGGGACCCGCTCGATCACCAAGGCGATGCCTTGCCCCACTCCGATGCACAGGGACACCAAGCCGTAGCGCCCGCCCGAGCGTTGAAGCTGCCGGGCGGCGGTCAGCGCCAGCCGGGCACCGGACGCGCCGAGCGGGTGGCCGATGGCGATGGCGCCGCCGTTTGGATTGACCCGGCTGTCGTCCGCCGACAACTCCAGTCCTTTCAGACAGCCCAGCACCTGGACCGCGAACGCCTCGTTGATCTCGATCAGGTCGATATCTCCAAGTGTCAGGCCTGCACGCTCCAGTGCCTTGCGCGCCGCCGGGACCGGGCCCAAGCCCATGAGGCGGGGGGACACCCCGGCGACCGCCCCGCAGACGATCCGCGCAATCGGCTGGGCGCCGGCTTCCCGACCGATGTCCCGACTGCCGATCAGCAAGGCCGCGGCGCCGTCGTTTATCCCCGAGGCATTCCCCGCGGTGACGACGCCACCCGCGAACAACGGCTTGAGCTTGCCGAGGGACTCCGGTGTCGCATCGGGGCGGGGATGTTCGTCCTCATCCACCTCCCTGGTCTCGCCGCGTTTATGATCGGGAACAGCGACAGGCTGGAGTTCGCCCGCGTAGAACCCATCTGCTTTGGCGGCCGCATAGCGCCGTTGGGACTCGCGGGCGAACGCATCGCTTGCGGTGCGTCCCAGGTCGAACTCGCGGGCGATGTTGTCGGCGGTTTCCGGCATGCTGTCGTTGCCAAACTGAGCGACCAGCGCCTTGTTGGCAAACCGGGCCCCGATGGTGCTGTCATGGAGTTTCTGCTCCCGGCCAAAGGCGGTTTCCGCCTTGGAGAGCACCAGCGGAGCGCGGGTCATCGACTCCACGCCGCCCGCCACGTAGAGATTGCCTTCACCACAGCTGATGGCGCGCGCCGCGTCGAGCACGGCGGCGAGCCCGCTGCCGCACAGACGGTTGACGGTCTGTCCCGCAACGGCTTCCGGCAGGCCGGCCAGCAGTGCCGCATGACGGGCCACATTGCGGCAGTCTTCCCCGGCTTGATTGGTACAGCCGAGGATGACGTCTTCGATCCGGTCCGCCGGGAAGGCAGACGTGGAGAGCACCGAGCGGATGATCCCAGCCGCCAGGTCGTCCGGGCGAACCGCGGCGAGAGTTCCGCCATGCCGCCCGAACGGTGTGCGCAAGCCGTGGTAGATGTAGGCATCGAGCATGGACGGCTCCGTGTCGCTAGGATATTCGTCGTGGCGTCCGGGTGTCGGAGAGTCTTGCCGCTCGGTCAGAGGCCAAGGTACGCCTCCTTGACCCGCGCGTCGTGCAGCAGCGCGGTGCCGGTGTCGGTCAGCACCACGCGCCCGGTCTCCAGCACGTAGCCACGGTCAGCGATGGCAAGCGCCGCGTGGGCGTTCTGCTCGACCAGGAAGATGGTCGTGCCGCGCGCCTTCAGCTCCCGGACAGCGGCGAAGATCTCCGCCACCAGGATCGGCGCCAGGCCCATGCTGGGTTCGTCCAGCAGCAGCAGGCGCGGGTGGGCCATCAGGGCGCGGGTCATGGCGAGCATCTGCTGCTGGCCGCCGGACAGCGTGCCGGCCTGCAGACGGCGGCGCTGCGCCAGGATCGGGAACATCTCGAACATGCGCCGGATGTCCGCCTCGACGTCGGGGCCGTGCCGGCGGTAGGCGCCGAGGCGCAGGTTGTCCTCGACGCTCAAGGGGCCGAACACCTGCCGGCCCTCGGGAACCTGGAGGATGCCCAGGTCGACGCGGCGCTCCGCCTGCATCGCGGTGATGTCCCGGCCCTCGAAGCGGACGCTGCCGGCGCTGGCCGGGTGGACGCCGGACAGCACGCGCAGCAGCGTCGTCTTGCCCGCGCCGTTGGCGCCGACCAGCGCCACCAGTTCGCCTTCACCGACGGCTATGTCGATGCTGCGCAGCGCCTCGATGCGGCCGTAGTGGGCGGTCAGGCCCTGGATCTCCATCATCATGCGGCGGCTCCCAGATACGCGGAGATGACGTCTGGATGGGCGGCGATCTCGTCGGGCGTGCCCTCGGTCAGCATGCGGCCGTAGTTCAGCACCAGGACCCGGTCGGAGATGCCCATGACCATCTTCATGTCGTGCTCCACCAGGATCACGGTGATGCCTTGTGCCGCGATCTTCTTGATAACGGCGTCCACCTCGCGGCTCTCGGTGGCGTTGAGGCCGGCGGCAGGTTCGTCGAGCAGGATCAGCTTGGGGTCGGTCGCCAGCGCGCGGGCGATCTCCAGCCGCTTCAGCGCGCCGTAGGGCAGTGAGGCGGCGTCGGCGTCCACGTAGCGGCCGCAGCCGACGAACTCCATCAACTCGATGCAGTGCCGGCGCGCCTCGGCGTCGCCCCGCACGATGCCGGGAAGGCGCAGCAGTGCCGGCAGGAAGCGCCGATCGAGCCGCAGGTGACGGCCGACCATGACGTTCTCCAGCGCCGTCATGGACGTGTAGATCTGTAAATTCTGGAAGGTGCGCGACAGGCCGCAGGCCGCCAGCTCGTGCGGCGGCTTACCCGACACCGTGGCGCCGTCCAGATAGATCCTCCCGTGGCTGGGCGTGTAGACGCCGGTGATGAGGTTCAGCACCGTGGTCTTGCCGGCACCGTTCGGGCCGATGATGGAGTGGATGGTGCCGGCCTCCACCGAAAAGCTCAGTTCGTTCACCGCGGCGATGCCGCCGAACTGTTTGGATAAGCTCTCTACGCGCAGCAGCGTCATGACCGCCTCCACGATTTGGCCCAGGGCTGGGCAAGGTCGAGCAGCGTCACGAACAATCCGCGGCGCATGAACACCATGGTGCCAATCATGATGGCGCCGAGGATCATCGGCTCGTAGTCCTCGAAGGCCACCAGAAGCTGCGGCAGCACGGTCAGCGATACGGCACCTACGATGGCGCCGAAGGTCGAGGCCATGCCGCCGAACACCACCATGGTCACCAGCTCCACCGACTTCATGAAGCCGGCCTTGCCCGGCGTGATCATCCCGGCGTAGTGGGCGAACAGGCTGCCCGCCACCGCGGCGATAACGGCGGAGACGACGAACACCAGCACCTTGTAGTGCGCGGTGTCGACGCCCACCACCTGGGCGCCGATCTC
>JAEYOB010000070.1 GCA_023412175.1 Pseudomonadota bacterium
GCTGGTGACCAAGCAGACCGGTGCGGAAGGCCGCGAGGTCAAGCGCCTCTACGTCGAGGAAGGCGCCGACATCAAGCGCGAGCTGTACCTCGGCATGCTGGTCGACCGCGCCTCCGGCATGGTGACCATCATCGCCTCGACCGAAGGCGGCATGGAGATCGAGGAGGTTGCCCACAACCACCCCGAAAAGATCCTGAAGGTCGCCATCGACCCGACCACCGGCATCCAGGGCTTCCACACCCGCAAGGTCGCCTTCGGCCTCGGCCTGGAAGGCAAGCAGGTCGGCGCCTGCGGCAAGTTCCTGAGCGCCATGTACCAGGCGTTCGTGGAGCTGGACTGCTCGATCGTCGAGATCAACCCGCTGATCGTCACCGGCGCGGGCGAGATCCTGGCCCTCGACGCCAAGATGAACTTCGACGACAACGCGCTCTTCCGCCACAAGGACATCGAAGAGCTGCGCGACGAGTCCGAAGAGGACCCGGCGGAGATCGAGGCGGCCAAGCACAGCCTCAACTACGTGAAGCTCGACGGCTCGATCGGCTGCATGGTGAACGGCGCCGGTCTGGCGATGGCCACCATGGACATCATCAAGCTGTACGGCGGCGAGCCGGCCAACTTCCTCGATGTCGGCGGCGGCGCCACCCGCGAGCGCGTCACCGCGGCCTTCAAGCTGATCCTGTCGGATCCGAACGTCGAAGGCATCCTGGTCAACATCTTCGGCGGCATCATGCGCTGCGACGTCATCGCCGAGGGCGTCGTCGCCGCGGCGCGTGAGGTGCACCTGCACGTTCCGCTGGTCGTCCGCCTGGAAGGCACCAACGTCGAGCTGGGCAAGAAGATCCTGTCCGAGTCCGGCCTGCCCATCCTGTCGGCCGACAACCTCGCCGACGCCGCCGAAAAGGTGGTCAAGGCCGTGAAGGAGGCCAAGTAAGATGGCTGTTCTCGTCGATTCCAACACGAAGGTCATCTGCCAGGGCTTCACCGGGGCCCAGGGCACCTTCCACTCCGAGCAGGCGATCGCCTACGGCACCAAGATGGTCGGCGGCGTCACCCCCGGTAAGGGTGGCACCACCCACCTCGACCTGCCGGTGTTCGACACCGTCGCCGACGCCGTCGAGAAGACCGGCGCCAACGCCTCGGTGATCTACGTCCCGCCGCCCTTCGCAGCCGACGCGATCCTGGAGGCCATCGACGCCGAGATTCCGCTGGTGGTCTGCATCACCGAGGGCATCCCGGTGCTCGACATGGTGCGCGTGAAGCGCGCGCTGGGCAGCTCCAAGACCCGCCTGATCGGTCCGAACTGCCCGGGCATCATCACGCCCGACGAGTGCAAGATCGGCATCATGCCGGGCCACATCCACAAGCGCGGCAAGATCGGCATCGTGTCCCGCTCGGGCACGCTGACCTACGAAGCCGTCGCGCAGACCACGGCGGCCGGCCTCGGCCAGACCACCTGCATCGGCATCGGCGGCGACCCGGTCAACGGCACCAACTTCATCGACTCCCTCGACCTGTTCATCCGCGACCCGGAGCCCGAGGGCATCATCTTGATCGGTGAGATCGGCGGCGACGCCGAGGTCAAGGGCGCCGAGTTCATCAAGGCGTCGGGCACGAAGAAGCCGGTCGTCGGCTTCATCGCCGGCCGCACCGCTCCTCCGGGCCGCCGCATGGGCCACGCCGGCGCGGTCGTCTCGGGCGGCAACGACACCGCCGACTTCAAGATCGATTTTATGAAGTCGGTCGGCATCGCGGTCGCCGACAGCCCGGCGAGCCTCGGCTCGACCATGCTGAAGGTGATGAAGGGCTAAGGTGGGGCGACGGGCGTCGGATACGCCCCGCAGCACACCCCGCCACGCCTAGGACGGAGGCTCCTGGATCCCTTGAACGGGAGCCAGGAGCCTTTCGGCCAACGGCGGGGTCCTTTGAAAATCAAATAAAAACTAGGGAACCGGGCGCTCAGCCCGAGGCGAAAACCATGTCGGTGAATCTGGAGAAGTCCTCCTTCCTGTTCGGCGGCAATGCCCAGTACGTGGCCGAACTTTACGCCCGCTTCCTGAAGGACCCCGCCTCGGTCGATCCGAGCTGGAACGGCTTCTTCAAGGAGCTGGATGACGACTCGCGCGCCGTCCTCGACGAGCTGCGCGGCGCATCCTGGTCGCTGCCCGATGACATCCTCAACGGCGCCGCGGAAGAGACCGCCGCGGTTCTGACCGGTCCCGGCAACGGCGGCATCGTCCAGCAGGCATTCGGCGGCGTGACGCACGAACAGATGCGTCAGGCGGTGCTCGATTCGATCCGCGCGCTGATGCTGATCCGCGTCTACCGCGTGCGCGGCCACATGAACGCGCACTTCGACCCGTTGGGCATGGAGAAGCGCGAGCCGCACCCCGAGCTGGATCCGGCGACCTACGGCTTCGGCCCGGCCGACATGGACCGGCCGATCTTCCTGAACTATTCGCTGGGCCTGGAAAGCGCCACGCTGCGCCAGATCCTCGACATCCTGAACAAGACCTACTGCGGCACCATCGGTGTCGAGTTCATGCACATCCAGGACCCGGAAGAGAAGGCCTGGATCCAGGAGCGCATCGAGAGCGGGCGCAACCACACCGACTTCACGGTCAACGGCAAGCGCGCCATCCTGGAGCGCCTGACCGCCGCCGAGGGCTTCGAGAAGTTCCTCCAGGTCAAGTACACCGGCACCAAGCGTTTCGGCCTTGACGGCGGCGAGTCGATGATCCCGGCGCTGGAGCAGATCCTCAAGCGCGGCGGCCAGCTCGGCCTCAAGGAAGTGGTCGTCGGCATGGCCCACCGCGGCCGCCTGAACGTGCTGACCAACTTCATGGGCAAGCCGTTCCAGGCCGTGTTCTCGGAGTTCCAGGGCAACCCGTCGAGCCCCGAGGACGTCCAGGGCTCCGGCGACGTGAAGTACCACCTGGGCACCTCGTCGGACCGCGACTTCAACGGCAACATCGTCCACCTGACGCTGAACGCCAACCCCTCGCACCTGGAGTGGGTGAACCCGGTCGTGCTCGGCCGCGTCCGCGCCAAGCAGCAGCAGCGCAAGGACCTGGAGCGCTCCGAGGTCATGGGCATCCTGCTGCACGGCGACGCGGCGTTCGCCGGCCAGGGCATCGTGGCTGAATCGCTGGGCCTGTCGGAATTGCGCGGCTACCGCACCGGCGGCACCGTGCACGTCATCATCAACAACCAGATCGGCTTCACCACGAACCCGCAGTACTCGCGCTCGGGCATCTACTGCTCCGAGATGGCGAAGATGGTGATGGCGCCGATCTTCCACGTGAACGGCGACGACCCCGAGGCGGTGGTGCACGTCAGCCGCATCGCGGTCGAGTTCCGCCAGCGCTTCAAGCGCGACGTGGTCATCGACATGGTCTGCTACCGCCGGCACGGCCACAACGAGGGCGACGAGCCGGGCTTCACCCAGCCGATCATGTACAAGGTGATCCGCTCGCACCCGACCACGCGCGAGCTGTACGCCAAGCAGCTGGTCGCCGAGAACGTCGTCACCCAGGCCGAAGCGGACCAGATGGTCACCGACTTCGTGAAGCACCTGGAGGGCGATTTCGAGGCCGCCAACAACTACAAGCCCAACAAGGCCGACTGGCTGGAGGGCAAGTGGGCCGGCCTTGAGGCCGCCAAGAGCGACGAGGACGTCCGCGGCAACACCGCCGTGCCGCTCGACGTGCTGAAGGAGGTCGGGCAGAAGCTGTGCGAGATCCCGCAGGGCTTCGCGCTCAACTCCAAGATCGCCCGCCAGCTCGACGCCAAGAAGAAGTCCCTCGAAAGCGGCGAGAACATCGACTGGGCGACCGCCGAGGGCCTCGCCTATGGCACGCTGCTGGTCGAGGGCACGCCGGTCCGCCTGTCGGGCCAGGATTCGGGCCGCGGCACCTTCTCGCACCGGCACGCGGTGGTCTATGACCAGAACACCGAAGAGAAGTACGTCGCGCTGAACCACATCCGCAAGGAACAGGCGCCGTTCGAGGTGCACGACAGCCCGCTGTCGGAAGCGGCGGTGCTGGGCTTCGAGTACGGCTACTCGCTGGCCGAGCCGAACGAGCTGGTGCTGTGGGAGGCGCAGTTCGGCGACTTCGCCAACACCGCGCAGACCATCATCGACCAGTTCATCTCCTCGGGCGAGTCCAAGTGGCTGCGCATGTCCGGTCTGGTCATGCTGCTGCCGCACGGCTACGAGGGCCAGGGTCCCGAGCACTCCTCGGCCCGCCCCGAGCGCTTCCTGCAGATGTGCGCCGAGGACAACTGGCAGATCTGCAACATCACCACGCCGGCCAACCTGTTCCACGCCTTCCGCCGTCAGGTCCGCCGCAACTTCCGCAAGCCGCTGGTGATCCTGTCGCCGAAGTCGCTGCTGCGTCACAAGCTGTGCGTCTCCAGCCTGTCGGAGTTCAGCGGCAACAGCCACTTCCGCCGCGTGCTCGGCGAATCCGCGGCCGACCTCGTGCCGGCCGAGAAGATCCGCCGCATCGTGCTGTGCTCCGGCAAGGTCTATTATGACCTGCTGGCCGAGCGCACCGCCCGGAACATCAACGACGTGGCGATCCTGCGCGTCGAGCAGCTCTACCCGTTCCCGCGTTCGACCCTGGGCGAGGAGTTCGCCAAGTACCCGAACGCCGACGTGGTCTGGTGCCAGGAGGAGCCGGAGAACCAGGGTTACTGGCACTTCATGGACCGCCGCATCGAGAGCGTGCTGAAGTCGATCGAGCACAAGGCGGGCCGCCCGAGCTACGTCGGCCGCGAACCGGCCGCCGCCCCGGCCACCGGCCTGCTGAAGCGGCACAACCTCGAACAGGCCAAGCTCATCGACAACGCCCTGACGATCCGCTGACCCAGGACATAAGAAGAAGGACGCGAGAGGAAAAATGGCTACCGAAATCAAGGTCCCCACCCTGGGCGAGTCGGTCTCCGAGGCGACCGTGGCCCGCTGGCTGAAGCCGGTCGGCTCCTCGTTCAACGCCGACGAGCCGCTGGTCGAGCTGGAGACAGACAAGGTGACGCTGGAGGTCAACGCGCCGGTCGCCGGCGTGCTGGCCGAGATCGTCGCCCCCGAAGGCGCGAACGTCGGCGTCGCCGCGCTGCTGGGCATCATCACCGAGGGCGCCGTGGCGACCGCCGCCGCGGCCGCTCCGGGC
>JAEYOB010000129.1 GCA_023412175.1 Pseudomonadota bacterium
GAACCACGGTCATGCGGTACCCAACCCGCGCATGAGAGCTTGCTCAACCGTCGTCTTTGGCCCCGCCTCCTGCCGTGGGCATCCTCTGAGCTTCAGCGTCTGGGCGGAACCAGGGACCGTGACGCAAACCCAAAAGCCTTGACTGCGAACATGAGAGCAGGCTGCGGAAAAAGTCGGGAAAAGGAGGTAGGTACGCTTCATGATGCGGCCTAATTGCCGACGCGACTACAGCATATTGTGCCTCTTGCCCTACGAAGAGACTTTTTCCGCAGCCTGTTAGGGCTCGTAGCGGTGCCGGGTGCCGGTGAAATCCTCCACCGTGCCGTCGGCGCCGATCCAGGACGGCGCGATCGGCGCCTTGCCGTGGCCGCCGGGGATGTCCAGCACGTAGGTCGGCTGGCAGATCCCCGACACCCGGCCGCGCAGCGACTTCACCAGGGCCTGTCCCTCGGCGATGTCCGGCCGGAAATGGCTGGTGCCGGGGGCGAGGTCGGGATGGTGCAGGTAGTAGGGCTTGACCCGGTGCCGAACCAGGGCGCGGAACAGGGCCTCCAGCGTCGCCGCGTCGTCGTTGATCCCCTTCAGCAGCACCGTCTGGCCGAGCAGCGGGATGCCGACATCCGCCAACCGGGCCAGCGCTGCGGCGGCCTCCGTGGTCAACTCGGCGGCGTGGTTGGCGTGCACCGCCACCCAGTTCGTGACCCCCTCGGCGCGCAGGGCGGCCACCAGATCGGGCGTCACCCGCGCGGGATCGGCAACCGGAACGCGGGTGTGGAAGCGCACCACGGCGACGTGCGGGATCTCCGCCAGCGCCCGCACGATGCCGGACAGGCGCCGCGGGCTGAGCAGGAACGGGTCGCCGCCGGTGACCACCACCTCCCACACGTCAGGGTGTTCACGCACGTACGCCAGCGCGGCGTCCAGCTCGTCCGGCGACAGGGCGTCACCGCCGGGGCCGACCATCTCGCGGCGGAAGCAGAAGCGGCAGTACACCGCGCAGGCGTGCAGCGGCTTCAGCAACACGCGGTCGGGATAGCGGTGGACGATGCCCTTCACGGGGGAATGGCTGGCGGCGCCGATGGGGGCGGCCAGCTCCGACGGGGCGGTGTACGCCTCCTCGGGGGAGGGGATGTACTGCGCGTACAGCGGGTCCTGCCGGGGGTCGCCCGGCCCGGTCCCGGCCAGCCGTTCCAGCACGTACGGGGTCAGCGCGACGGCGTAGCGCGCGGCCACCGCCGAGACGGCCCGGCCGTCCTCCGGCGTCATCAGCCCGGCGGCCACCAGATCGGAGACGCTGTTCGCAGCCTTCATGTCCCGTTCCCACAAGCGCCCGATTGCGCCATACAAGTGACCCCGCTCTTACTCCCGCAGGCCCCATGCTGTCGACCCTTCCCCGCCTGATCGGCCACCGCGGCGCCAAGGAGAACGCGCCGGAGAACACGCTTGCCTCGATCCGCGAAGCCGCGCGGCAGGGCGCCGCCTGGGTCGAGGTGGACGTGGCACTGACCCGCGACGGCGTGCCCGTCGTGATCCACGACGAGACGCTGGAGCGCACCACCTCCGGCACCGGCCCCCTGGCCGGCATCGACTGGGCCGACCTGCAACGCCTGGACGCCGGCTCCTGGTTCGCACCGGCCTTCGCCGGCGAGCGGGTGCCGAGCTTCGACGCGCTGCTCGACCTCGTGCTGGAGCTTGGCCTGGGCCTCAACGCCGAGATCAAGCCGACGCCGGGGCGCGGCGTGGAGACCGCCGAAACGGCGCTCAACACCCTTAAACGCCACTGGCCCCCCGATGACCTGAATGGCGGCCGGCCCCTGCTGGTGTCCAGCTTCGAGCCGGAGTGCCTGGACGTGGCGAAGGCGCTGGCGCCGGAGATCCCGCGCGGCTACCTGCTGTGGGACCCGCCGGCCGACTGGACGGCAGTCGCTGATCGTATCGATGCCGCAACGATCAATGTCGAGCATGGCCGGCAGAGCGCCGAGAGCATCGCCGCCTACCGCGCCACCGGCCGTCCGGTGCTGGCCTATACGGTCAACGACGCGGCCCGTGCCCGCACGCTGTTCGAGTGGGGCGTGAGCGCGGTTTTCACCGACGCGCCCGGCCGGCTCGCCGGGGCTCTGCGGGCCGTATGAGGCTTTCGTTTGGCGGCATATGCAAATCCGCTCGTCCTTGGCGATTTTTCCTCCTATAAATGCCGCGGGAACGGGCGGGTGCGCCGACGGAGATCGTGAGTTCTCCGCCGGGGCCTCCGTTCACCCTGTTCCCGGTTCCGCACTGTGCTCGATGGGTTTGGAGGTTTCGTTGAAGGCGCTGAAGCCACTGGTCATATCCGGCCGGGAAGTGCTGCCCCTCGTCGAAGGCGGCAAGGGTGTCGCGGTTTCCAACGGCGAAAGCTCCGGCGCCTGGGCGGCGGCGGGCGGCATCGGTACGTTCTCCGGCGTGAACGCCGACAGCTACGACGACCACGGCAACCTCATCCCGCAGGTCTACCACGGCAAGACCCGGCGCGAGCGGCACGACGAGCTGATCGCCTACGGCATCCAGGGCGCCGTCGCCCAGGCCCGGATCGCGCACGAGCGCTCGAACGGCCAGGGCCGCATCCACATGAACGTGCTGTGGGAGATGGGCGGGGCCGAGGAGATCCTGCACGGCGCCCTGGAAGGCGCCAAGGGCCTGATCCACGGCGTCACCTGCGGCGCCGGCATGCCCTATCGCATCGCCGAGATCACCGCGCACTACGGCTGCTACTACTACCCGATCGTGTCTTCGGCGCGCGCCTTCCGCGCGCTGTGGCTGCGCGCCTACCAGAAGTTCCGCGACAACCTCGGCGGCGTGGTCTACGAGGACCCGTGGCTGGCCGGCGGCCACAACGGCCTGTCCAACTCCGAGGACCCGCGGGTTCCCGAGGATCCGTTCCCCCGCGTCCTGGCGCTGCGCCAGATGATGAACAGCTTCGGCCTGAACAACGTGCCGGTCATCATGGCCGGCGGCGTCTGGTGGCTGAGCGAGTGGGAGGACTGGATCGACAACCCGGACCTCGGCCCGGTCGCCTTCCAGTTCGGCACCCGCCCGCTGCTCACCCAGGAGAGCCCGATCTCCATGGCGTGGAAGCAGAAGCTGCTCGGCCTCCAGGACGGCGACGTGCTGCTGAACCGCTTCTCGCCGACCGGCTTCTACTCCTCGGGCGTCAAGAACCCCTTCATGCGGGAGCTGATGGCCCGCTCCGACCGGCAGGTGGCCTACATGCCCAAGCCGGTGGGCGAGCACTCGGCCGAATTCCCCATCGGCCCGCGCGGCCGCCCGATCTACCTGACCGAGACCGACCGGCAGCGCGCCCAGTCCTGGGTCGACCAGGGCTTCACGGTGGGCATGAAGACGCCGGACAGCACCATCATCTTCGTTACGCCGGACAAGTCCGAGCAGATCCTCAAGGACCAGATCGACTGCATGGGCTGCCTGTCGGCCTGCCTGTTCTCGAACTGGTCGCAGAACGAGGAGGGGACGACCGGCAAGAAGGCCGACCCGCGCTCCTACTGCATCCAGAAGACCCTGCAGGCGGTCAGCCACTCGGAAGACTGCGAGAACCAGCTGATGTTCGCGGGGCACAACGCCTACCGCTTCGCCAGCGACCCGTACTACAAGGACGGGTTCATCCCGACGGTGCAGCAGCTCGTCGAGCGCATCGCCACGGGGTACTGACCGGCCCGGTACCCGGCACGGCATGACGGCCCGGCGGGGTGTGCGCCGGGCCGTTCGTTCAGCGATTGCTTGCCCGGCGCATGAATCCGTTCTAATCTTACTTTCGGCTGCGACGGTGTGTCGCGGCCCGGTGGGCAACGCCGAGCATACCACCACACCGACGGGACGCATGACCGGAACTCGCCCCTACAAGCGCGCCCTCGACCGCCTGCAGACCGTCGGGCTGCGCCCCACGCGCCAGCGGCTTGGACTGGCCCGCCTGCTGTTCGAGGCCGGTGACCGCCACGTCACCGCCGAGCAGCTTCACATGGAAGCCATGGGCGCCAACCTGCGCGTCTCGCTCGCCACGGTGTACAACACGCTGAACCAGTTCACTGCCGCCGGCCTCCTGCGGGAGGTTGTGGTGGAGGCGGGGAAGTCCTATTTCGACACCAACACGTCCGAGCACCACCACTTCTTCCTGGAAGGCTCCGGCCGGCTCGAGGACATCCCCGGCGACCAGCTCGTCGTGGCGAACCTGCCGGCCCCGCCAGACGGAACCGCGGTGGCGCGTGTGGACGTCATCGTGCGCCTGACCCCCGCGCAGGCCGTAACGCGAACCTAACACGTTCCGCGAACAGCCTCTTGCTGCTCAATTTGGACTAATTCTAAGACGTTGACGTTCGCTCGCGGTGGTGGCAGCCTACGCTACGGCTGGCACGATGCGGCGCGTGCGCCTTGATGCGTTCGTGCGGAACCCGGTGCCGGTCGGCAACCTCAGGAGGGAACCACCATGCCGTCGCTCAAGGGCTCAAAGACCGAGGAAAACCTCAAGGCCGCCTTCGCCGGTGAGAGCCAGGCCAACCGCCGCTACCTGTATTTCGCCCAGAAGGCCGACGTCGAGGGCTACAACGACGTGGCCGCCGTGTTCCGCTCGACCGCCGAGGGCGAGACCGGGCACGCGCATGGCCACCTGGAGTTCCTGGAGGAGGTCGGCGACCCGGCCACCGGCCTGCCGATCGGCGAGACCGGCAACAACCTGAAGGCCGCCATCGCCGGCGAGACGCACGAGTACACCGACATGTATCCGGGCATGGCGCGCAGCGCCCGCGAGGAAGGCTTCGACGAGATCGCCGACTGGTTCGAGACGCTCGCCAAGGCCGAGAAGTCGCACGCCGGCCGCTTCCAGAAGGCCCTAGAGCAGATGGCCTGATCCGGCCGGTCCCTCGGGGCCAGCACGCGGGGGCGGGGGCCGATCCCCGGTCCCCGCCGCGTCCATAAGTCAGAGCAGACCGGGAGCAACCCGGCCGCAGGAGGAAACATGCGCGAAGGCAGCCTCGAGGCGCCCACCCGCCACCCGCTCGACTGGCAGAATCCCGACTTCTACGACGAAGCCAAGCTGGACGCGGAGATGCGCCGCGTCTTCGACATCTGCCACGGCTGCCGGCGCTGCTTCAACCTGTGCGACAGCTTCCCGCGCCTGTTCGATCTGGTCGACGCCGCGGGCGACGAAGAGCTGCACGCCGTTCCGTCGTCGGATTTCAAGCCGGTGGTGGATGCCTGCACGCTCTGCGACATGTGCTTCATGACCAAGTGCCCCTACGTTCCCCCGCACGAGTTCAACCTGGATTTCCCGCACCTGATGGTGCGCTACCGGGCGGTGGAGGCGAAGAAGACGGGCATTCCGTTCAAGCTGCGCGAACTGACGGAGACCGACCGCAACGGCACGCTGGCCCGGCCGGTGGCCGACCTCGCCAACTGGGC
>JAEYOB010000296.1 GCA_023412175.1 Pseudomonadota bacterium
GAGGAGCCGTGGATCGGCCGCGGCAAGGCCCGCGCCACCGCCGCCGACATCGGCCGCACGCTCGGCCTGACCGCGCTGGGCGGTCTGCTGGTGGCGCTGGTGGTCGGGCTGCTGACGGTCGCCACGAGCCTGTAGGACGCTACTCCCGCGTCCGCCGCCCATCCCGCAACGCGTCGCGGATCTCCTCCAGCAGCACCTCCTGCCGCGGCGGCGCCTTGGGGTGGCTGCGGTGGAAGCGGTTGACCTGCTTGACGATGACGAACAGCGCCAGCGAGATGATGAAGAAGTTCAGCACGGCGTTGAGAAACTTGCCGTAGTTGATGGTCGCCGCGCCGGCCGCCTGCGCGGCGGCGAGACTGTCGTAGCGGCCGCCCGACAGGCTGATGAAGTGGTTGGAGAAGTCCAGCCCGCCCGAGATCCAGCCGATGGGCGGCGTCAGCATGTCCTGCACCAGCGAGTTGACCACGCCGGTGAAGGCGGCACCGATGATGATGCCGACCGCCAGTTCGACCACGTTGCCGCGGCTGATGAATGCCTTGAACTCCTCAAGCATCTTCCCCTCCTCGTCCAAGGGAAGAGAACGGCGGGAATGGGGGGGCTGGTTCCGCCGGACTCTTTCGGGTTAGGGACGAATCTGCCTAAATATCGGCATGATCAAGCCGCTCCATGCCTGCCGCCGCCTGCTGCCCGCCGCGTTCATGCTTGCCGCTGCGACGGCTCCGGCCGGGGGAGAGACGTTCGACGCCGGAGCCGGCTGGAAGGGCGAGGTCGTCCGCGACGGCAATGGCCGGCTGGAGAGCTGCGCCGTCCTGCGAGCGTTCGAGGATGACAGCGTGGTGTCCTTCGCGCTGTCGCGCGACGGCGACTTCTTCCTGGTGGTGGGCAACCCGCGCTTCCACCTTCCCGACGGCGGCAGGCGGACCATCCGGTACCGGGTGGACGAGGGCCTGGTGTACGAAGCCTCGGCCGACCTTCTGCGGCAGACCGCGATCATCGACCTGCCCGACGCCGACGGCGCGCAGGATCTGCTGCGCCACGGCGGCTGGCTGTTCCTGGACGGATTGGACGAGGAGGTTGGCTACGCGCTGGACGGCGCGCGGCAAAGCCTGCGGGCGATGGCCGACTGCGTGACGCAGGCGCTGGCGGCGGAGAGGACGCCGGTCCCGGCGCGTCCGGAAAAGGCCGCACCGGTCGCAACCGGCGGGATCGAGGTCGAACTCGGCACCTACGACGCCGAACGGACGGCCCGCACGGACTGGCTGCACATGAAGAAGGTGCTGGGCGGACTTCTCGACGGGCACGAGCCGCTGTTCGTGACGCGGACGCGCAACAGGGACGGCCGCGCCTTCACCGTGCTGCGCATCGCCGGCTTCGCCACGGGCGAGGATGCCGCCCGCTTCTGCACGGCCATGCGGGCGAAGAAGCGGGAGTGCACCGTGCGGTAGGGGGCGAGAGCCGCTCCGCTTACCCGACCTTGCCGTGGCAGTGCTTGTACTTCTTGCCCGAACCACAGGGGCACGAAGCGTTGCGCGGCGTGTTGCTCCAGTCGTCGGCCGCCGCGGCACCCGCGGAACGGCGCATGCCCTCGGGCAGATCGTCGTCGGCGTAGCCGCCGGCCATCGCCAGCGCCGGGTCGGCGCGCCCTTCATGCATCTCCTGCATGCGCTGGGCGAACAGCTCCTCCTCGGTCGGCTGCATGCGCACCTCGACGTGCATCAGCACGCTGGTCACCGACTCGCGCAGCCGGACGAGCATCGTATCGAACATCTCGAAGGCTTCCCGCTTGTACTCGTTCAGCGGGTCCTTCTGGGCATAGGCGCGCAGGCTGATGCCCTGGCGCAGATGGTCGAGCTGGAGCAGGTGGTCCTTCCATTCCTGGTCGAGGATCTGGAGAAGCAGGCTCTTCTCCACATGCCGCATCGTCTCGGGACCGTAGTTGGCGACCTTCTGCGCGTACTTGGCATCGGCCGCCTCGCGCACACGCTCCTCGATTTCCGGCTCGGCGATGCCCTCTTCCTTGGCCCATTCGGCAACCGGCAGGTCGAGGCCGAGGATGCGGTTCACCTCCTCGTGCAGGGCCGTCATGTCCCATTGTTCAGAGTAGGAATTGGCCGGGATCGCCGCGTTGACCATCTGCGACACGACGTAGTGGCGCATCTCCTTGACGGTCTCGCCGATGTCCTCGGCGTCCATGATCTCGCGGCGCTGCTCGTAGACGACCTTGCGCTGGTCGTTCATCACGTTGTCGAACTTCAGCAGGTTCTTGCGCGTCTCGAAATGATGCGCCTCGACCTTCTGCTGCGCCTTCTCCAGCGCCTTGTTGATCCAGGGATGGATGATCGCCTCGCCCTCCTGCAGGCCGAGGCGCTGGAGCATGCCGTCCATGCGCTCCGACCCGAAGATGCGCATCAGGTCGTCGTCCAGCGACAGGAAGAACTTGGAGGCACCGGGATCGCCCTGGCGGCCGGACCGGCCGCGGAGCTGGTTGTCGATGCGGCGGCTCTCGTGGCGCTCGGTGCCGATGACGTAGAGGCCGCCGGCCTGCTTCACCAGATCGCGCGCCTTCTCCACCTCATCCTTGATCTGCTGGATGCGCCGCTCCCGCTCGGCCTCGTCGGTGACGTCGGCCAGTTCGGTCTTGATCCGCATGTCGACGTTGCCGCCGAGCTGGATGTCGGTGCCGCGGCCCGCCATGTTGGTGGCGACCGTCACCGCGCCGGGACGGCCGGCCTGCGCCACGATGTAGGCTTCCTGCTCGTGGTGGCGGGCGTTCAGCACGTTGTGCGGGATGCCCTTCTTCTTGAGCAGCGCCGACAGCTCCTCCGACTTCTCGATGGAGGTGGTGCCGACCAGGATCGGCTGCTGACGTGCACGGCACTCCTCGACAAGGAGGACGATGGCGTTGTTCTTCTCGGTGGCCTTCCGGTAGACCTCATCGTCGTGGTCCTTGCGCGAGACCGGCAGGTTGGTCGGGATGTCCACCACCTCCAGCCCGTAGATCTCGGCGAACTCGGCGGCCTCGGTCATCGCCGTGCCGGTCATGCCGGCCAGCTTCGGGTACAGGCGGAAGTAGTTCTGGAAGGTGATCGAGGCCAGCGTCTGGTTCTCGCGCTGGATCTCCACGCCTTCCTTGGCCTCCAGCGCCTGATGCAGGCCTTCCGAGTAGCGGCGGCCCTCCATCATGCGGCCGGTGAACTCGTCGATGATGATGACCTTGCCGTCCTTGACGATGTAGTCCTTGTCGCGCTGGAACAGCTGATGGGCGCGCAGCGCCTGCTGGGCGTGATGGACCAGCGCCACGTTCTGCAGGTCGTACATGCCTCCGACCTTGATCAGGCCGGCCTCGCGCAGCAGTTCCTCCATGTGGACCTGCCCGGCTTCGGAGAAGCTGACGGCGCGGTGCTTCTCGTCCTTTTCGTAATCCTCGGGCGTCAGCTTCGGAATCAGCCGGTCCACCGCCACGTACATCTCGGACGAATCCGTGGACGGACCGGAGATGATGAGCGGCGTGCGCGCCTCGTCCACCAGGATCGAGTCGACCTCGTCGACGATCGCGAAGTTGAAGCTCCGCTGGACGAGATCCTCCAGCCGGAATTTCATGTTGTCGCGCAGGTAGTCGAAGCCGAACTCGTTGTTGGTGCCGTAGGTGATGTCGGCGGCGTAGGCGGCGCGGCGCTCGTCGTCGTCCAGGCCGTGGACGATGCAGCCGACCGTCAGGCCGAGGAAGCGGTAGACCCGGCCCATCCACTCGCTGTCGCGCTGGGCCAGATAGTCGTTCACGGTGACGACGTGGACGCCCTTGCCCTCCAACGCGTTGAGGTAGGTCGCCAGCGTGGCGACCAGCGTCTTGCCTTCGCCGGTGCGCATCTCCGAGATCTTGCCCTGGTGCAGCACCATGCCGCCCATCAGCTGCACGTCGAAGTGCCGCTGGCCGAGCACGCGCTTGGCCGCCTCGCGCACGGTGGCGAAGGCGTCGGGCAGGATGTCGTCCAATGTCTCGCCATTTCGGATTCGGCCGCGCAACCACTCGGTGCGGGCGCGGAGATCGTCGTCGCTCAGCGCGACCAGCTCCGGCTCGAGGGCAGCGATTTGGGCGACAGGCTTTTGCAGGGCCTTGACGACGCGCGTGTTGGCGGTGCCGAAGATCTTGCGGGCGAGAGCACCGAACATGAAAACCTCAGGTAAACGGGTAGAGCAGGACCTGCTTCGAACGGCTGTCACATAGGACCGTCGCGGGGACGTGTCAACGAGACCGCAGGCGTGAAACACGCGCCACGAAGCGGCCACACCTTAGTGCAAGCGTGGGACTCTTCCAACGGAACTTTGGGGAGAAAGCGCCGCAGCCCCCCGCGACCCACCTTGCCGAGCGGGGTTGAGCCATGCTTAATCGGTCCCAAATACCCGGGCGCGGGGTGCCGGCGGACGGCCCCGCGCCGCCTCATCGACCAAACTCCGCCCGGAAGGAATAGGGAACCGCCATGGTGAACCGAGTGCTCCGCACCGCGCTGCTGTCGTTCGCGGCCTGCGGCCTGGCCCTGGCCGCGCACGCCCAGACCACGC
>JAEYOB010000301.1 GCA_023412175.1 Pseudomonadota bacterium
CCCGGCCTCCTGCTCCTTCAGGATGCCGATGATCTGCTCCTCGCTGAACCGGCTGCGTCTCATCCGTCCGTCTCCTCTCGATGACGGACTCTACCCAGTGCTGGAGGAATTTTCCGGTCTCAGGTCAGTCCGGCAGACCGAGCGGGATGGGGGCAAGCGGGCCGGAGTGAGCACGGCCGCCGAAAAGGGCCGGGTTCTACCCGATCGCCGCCCCGCCGCAAACGCTGCAACAGAACCGCGTCAACAGCCAACGCGGCTGGACAGCACGATAAGGCTGATGGTGGAGCGCGTCTTCCGGTCGACACAAAGCCGCAACGTTTCCCGTCGATCGCTCCTTGATCAGGCGCCGCCCCGTTCCGGCAGCGGCGGCGTGCGTGGAAGCTGCAGATCGAAGCGAACTCCGGCGTTCGGCGTGCTGGTTGCCGTGATGTTGCCGCCCAAGCGCCGCACGGCCAGGTTGTGCGCGATATGCAGGCCCAGCCCTGTACAGCCCTGGGCACGCCGGGTCGTGAAGAACGGGTCGAAGATGCTGGGGAGATGCTCGGCCGCGATGCCTTGCCCATCGTCGCTGTAGACGATGTGAAGGGTCCCGGCCGTGGGCTCGGTCACCGTGATGGCGATCCGGCCGGCCTGACCGGGCTTGAAACCGTGGGTCAGCGAGTTGGTGATGAGGTTGGTCAGGATCTGCGCCAAGGCACCGGGGTAGCCGTCGACCTCGAGCCCCGAGGGACAGGCGGTCGTGAGCGTGTGTCCCGCCTTCTGCCACAACGGGCTCAGGCTCCGCACGATGTCGTCAAGGCACTCGTCGAGAGCGAAGCGGCGCCGTTCATCACTGGTCTGGTCGGCCGCCACCAGCTTGAAGCTGTGCACGAGGTCGGCGGCGCGGCGAAGATTGGCCAGCAGCAGATCCGTGGCCTCCGTGGCGGCGGTGGTGTAGGCGTCGAACGCCGCGCGCCGCAACTGCCCGGTCCTGGCCAGCGTGCGCAACTGTTCCGTCTCATCGGACAGGTAGGACGCCGCCGTCAGCGCCACCCCCAGGGGGCTGTTGATCTCATGGGCCATGCCGGCCACCAGCTGTCCGAGCGCGGCGAACTTCTCCGCCTCGATCAGCTGCTGCTGGGTTTCCTGGAGCCGGGTATGAGCCGCGCTCACGTCCTCAAGCGTTTGGCGCAAAGCCTGCGATTGGTCGGACAGGATCTGGTTGCCGGTCAGGAGCGCTTGATTGGCGCTGGACAGCTCGCGTGTGCGGGCCTCGACGGTGGCCTCCAGAGCCCCGATGGTGTGCGCGCGGTCGGACGCCATGGCCCCGAGGATCAGGGTGGTGGCGGAGATCCCCAGCATCAGGCTCTGCAACTCGGGCAGAGCGATGGAAGTCCCAAAGACCGTCGCCACCGCCACGTTGCCGACGTTGAGTGTCGAGGTTGCCAGGAGGGCCGCGGGCAAGCCGTTGGCCAGGGCGACCCAGATCGCAGGAATGAACAGCAGGTGCCAGAGCCGCGCGTCCAGGCCAAGCGCGTGCGGCAGGGCGTACACCGCGATCAGGGCGATGAGCAAGGTGGCGGTGTGCAGCAGCGCTTGGCGGACGCTCGGCAGCGGTGCAAGCCGCAGCCAGGGCAGCCGGCGGCGCGTCGCCTCCGGGAACAGCGCGGCACAGATGAGCAGGGCCGCCGGGGTCACGGTGAAGATGCCGACCAGGTCGCCGACCCAGATCAGGCTGGCGTGATGGAGGGCGTCGGCGGCCGGCGTCGCGCCGGTGGCGGTGAACGCGCCTCCCATCAGGGCGGCGCTGCCGAGGACGGTCAGCGGTGCGACCGCGCACAACCAGCAGATCGCCAGCGTCATGGACGGGTTGGGAAAGCGCGCCATGCACCGGCGATACCAGCCAATACCGCCGCCATACCCCACGCCGACGGCCGTGGCCGCAGCAATCCAGGTCAGCGGGCGGTCGGGCAGCCAATACGGCACTCCGGCAATGAGGGAGGCCAGGATGACGACAGGCACGGCGCGCGGCCCGACCAGCAGCAGGAGGGCGACGGTCAAACCGGCAGGCAAGAAGAAGACGCTGGCATAGGTGGTGACCCCGAACACCGCCGCCGCCTGGAAGAGGGCTTGCCACACCACCAGAAAGGCGAGACCGCCAGCGGCGCGCATCCCAAAAATGGACCATGGGCGCGACCACACGCCAAAGGCCCGCCGATCATGTGGAGTGTGTTGGAGCCCCATGCCCTTCGGTATGCCTGCTGTTTACGCGACGTGACACACCTAGCATGTCATGGATTCGGGTGCGGGAGCAGAATGTCCGCCGGCCCTTTCACCACACCAAGAGCGACCTTTTGCCGGCCAGCCGTTGGTGGGTCTGTGCGCCCCGGCGCCTGCCTTGCCAGGCAAAGCTGGGGGCCGCGACACCGGCGTCCCGTTGCAACACACCGCGCCAGCCCGATCGCAAGCCCGAGCCGTTCCGCTTCACTGTGAGGCCGGGCCATGCGCATCCCGCCCCTTGCGCTTGCTGCCGTCTCCTGCCTGTCAGTCAACGCCGCCGAGGCGCGCGGCGCCCGCCATCACGGTCTCTGGCCGGGACGGTCCACGGTCCTGGTCGTGCCGCCTGGCACAGGGCGCTTCCCGCGTCCGACGATCCCGCCCATGCTGGCACAGCCGCGCTTGCGGCACTTCGAGCGCTTCTCTCGCCCCCATAGCCATCTCGTGCACCGCCTCAGGGCAGCAATCTGCCCAACGCCTGTGCCGCCACATCAACGCTGTGCGCCGGGATGTAAACGTGGCGCCAGGACTCGTCGGTGCCGGTCGCCTCCATCAGCAGGCCAGCCAACCCGCGGGCGGCGCGGTCGATTTGCAGAAGCACCTTGACGTTGTGGCTGCTCTCACCCAGGAACACGACTTCGACCTCGTCGAGGTGGCGCTGGCCGCGGTGAATGGGGCGGAACTCGAATTCCTGCACGAAGCCGACACCGCCGCGCCAGCGCGGCCGATGTTCCACGTCCGCCTTGTACAGGCGGAAGCCGAGGCGCTCCATGGCCGTCAGCACGTTCGCCATGGCCGAGGTCGGCAGCACCTCGATCATGTCCTGGTCGCTCGGGTCCAAGGCGAAGGGAATATCCAGGCCACTGCGCAGCCAGATCGGGTAGCGGGAGCCAGGCACCATGACCGGCGTGTGGAACGGCACCTGGAACGCGAAGCGGACCTCATGCTGGCCGTTCGGCGGAATCACGAACGGGCCTGCGAGTTCCTGACGGTGAACGACACGGGCCTCTTTCACCGTGCTGTCGTTGACCTCCCGCTCGACGTACGTCGACACGTCCAGCAGGACGCGGTCGGCCTTCTGTTCGACCGAGCCGCCGCGGATGCGCAGCACGCCCGAGAGCGCGCCGCCGACGATAACCCGGTCCTCATCCAAAATGGCGTCGATGGTTGCCGAGCCAACGCCCACCGCAGCGAGCAATTTCTGTAGGGCCATTCCGCGTCTCCATGATGTCGTTGTATCCGAGCGTCGAGGCCGCCCTTCGGCTTGCTGGATGGTCGGTCGGCCTGCACCGCTCAACGCCTCGGGCACGGAGCCCGCCCGAGCGTGACCGCCTGCTCGGTAGCGCGTTCATCCTCCTCAATGTGCAGGATCCGCTCCCCGCGCCATCGGTTCACACCGGCAACACCCGCTCACTTTCACCTGCGGCAGCTTGACGCCGGCCATAAGCTCATGCGCGCCGATCACCACGGTGCGCACCGGACCCCAAGGCCCGTGCGGGGCGGCTGATGCCGCTTCCTCCCGCCAGCCTCAGCGTGCGAGAAGCGCCTCCTTGATGAGGACGGGCACGCTGTCGGTCGTGTCACGCTTATCGAGCCCCTTGGCGATGGTGTCGATCTCGGCGGCCGGCATCACGCGGCGGGCCTGCCGGGCGGCGTTCGCCAGACCGCGCTGCGCCAAGCGGACCTGGTCGCCGAGTTCGGTCAGCCGCTGATACGCTCGGCGGCGCGCGGCCGTGTCGATGCTGCTGGTGGCCTGTGTGGCGTGCTCGGTGGCGCTCGCCAGTTCCTTGCAAAATGTGAGATACGCGGCAATCGCCTCGGTGAGCGTGCGGCGCGCCGTGATCCTCGGGTCGATGGGGGCTGGGCTCGAGAGGGACACGATCGGCGGCTCCATCATCGTACAGGTTGGCCGCGGTAGGTGGGCCGCGCGCCGTGTCCTGTCCAGGGACCTTGTCCCGATGGGCAGGGTTACGCAGCCGCCGAACCGCGACTCCCAGGACGCGCGATGAAATCAAGACGCGGGCATCGCCCCCGTTACCGTCCGATCCACTGCCGTGCCGCACCGGTGTCGAGGTGCACGAAGCCGCTCACGGGATAATAGCCAATGCCCCCTTCTCCCAGGTCCAGCGCGATCCGGTGCAGCGTGTGAACGTCGCAACCGGGAAAACGGATGTCCACAGCGCGGCCTTGCAGGTGGAGACTCTGTGGCGACACGCCCACGCCGGCCTTGGCCAAGCGGTGGTTGGTCGCCGGCGAGCGGTAGGCGGACAGCACGTCAAACGGCCGGTCGCTGTCCAGACGGCGCTGCATGCGGAACAGCCGGTGCAGAAGGGTCTCGTCCATGGGCCGGCATTGGTTGGTGGCGTGGTCGCGCAGCATCCAGGTGATGCGGGCCAACGCATCGGGCAGCGTGCGTCCGTCCACGCAGTAGACGTCGTCAAAGACCTCACCGGTCGCGGTGTTGTGCAGGC
The DNA here is from genome assembly GCA_023412175.1 of Pseudomonadota bacterium. Classification (GTDB taxonomy): domain Bacteria; phylum Pseudomonadota; class Alphaproteobacteria; order Azospirillales; family Azospirillaceae; genus Azospirillum. The sequence goes on from JAEYOB010000301.1 coordinate 4,728, forward strand.
GCAGACACCACTCGCGCGGCGGGCGCCAACGCGCCGCCTCGGCAAGGCGGGGGATCGAGATTAGGGGAGCTGCGAAGGGAAAGCAGAGAAGGTGGCGGCGAGACAGCTTGGTGCGTGCGTCATCAGCGTTGAAGGTCCCTGCCGTCATGGCCTCTGGTTCCCTGTTCACATGACAATCGCCGGCGCGACCGTTTCAGCGGCCAATAACTGTGTTTGGCGGGAATCGTTTCCGTCCGCACGGTGTTCGTTCTCCGCTGATGGCGGGCCTCCCGTTCCAACGGCACCGCGCCCACTTTGCTTGGCCCCATGCGGGCGAACGCCGCCACGCACGGAGGGCCGCCGCGCGATCCGCGTGCCATGGGCCGAGAGACGGCGTCGGATGGTGGTTCCACCGGCGCCCCCGGCGCGGTAGCATCGATGCGCCATACCGCGGCTCGGTGAGGCAGCGGGCGTTGTAACCCCCCAGGCGAGGGAGGAACGGCCATGCGCGCAGCGTGGTACACCAAGAACGGCGACGCCCGAGACGTGTTGGTGGTTGGCGAGTTGCCGACACCGGAGCCAGGACCGGGCGAGGTCCGCGTGCGGCTGCACGCGTCGGGCGTCAATCCTTCCGACGTGAAGAGCCGGCGGGGCCGGCCGCTCGTTGGCGAGCGCGTGGTCCCGCACAGCGACGGCGCCGGGATCATCGACGCGGTTGGCCCTGGCGTGCCCCAGGACCGCGTTGGTGAACGCGTGTGGGTGTGGAACGGGCAGTGGCAGCGCCCCTTTGGCACAGCGGCCGAATACATCGCCCTGCCCTCCGCTCAGGTCGTGCGCCTGCCCGACACCGTCGATTTCGCGGCCGGCGCCTGCCTTGGGATCCCGGCGCTGACGGCGTTCCAGGCGGTGCGGCTGCTGGCACCGGCTCCCGGGCAGACGGTGCTGGTGATCGGTGCGTCTTCGGCGGTTGGGCACTACGTGACACAGATGGCCGTGCAGCGCGGCGCCACGGTGATCGGCACGGTGGGCTCGGCCGAGAAGGCGGCGCACGCGCGGGCGGCCGGCGCCAGCGCCACCATCGACTACAAGACCGAGGACGTCGCGGCGCGCGTGAAGGGACTGACCGGCGGCCGGGGCGCCGACGGGGTCATCGACATGGATTTCTCCAGCACGGTGCGGCTGGCGGCGGCCGGCGCCCTGGTGCCGCATGGAACCCTGGTGAGCTATGGGTCGAACGCCATGGGCGATGTGCCGGTGCCCTTCCGCGACCTGCTGTTCCGCAGCGTGACGCTGCGGTTCTTCGTGGTGTACGAGCTGCTGCCGGAGGACCGACGGGCGGCGCTGGACGGTGTGACCGCGATGCTGGAGTCCGGCCGGCTGACGCACACGGTGGGCGCGCGCTTCCCGTTGGACGGCATCGCCGCCGCCCACGAGGCGGTCGAGCGGGGCACGGTGCTGGGCAACGTCGTCCTTGAGCCCCTTTAAGACGACGCTTTCATTGTGGAAAACCGGAGTTATCCACAGCCTCGCCTCCCCAACCGACCAGGGCGCCTCCGGGCGCCCTTCGCGGTCCTGGCCGATAGCGATCGAGATCAGGACGATGGGCTATCGGCTGCGCCGCCCATTCCCGTAGTAGCGCAGGAATAGCCTGGTGCGCGTCCGGGCGTCGTCCACAAGCGGGACGATCGCCAGCAGGATCAGGAAGATGGCCAGCGGGATGGTCGTCACGTACCCGGCGTACTTGAAGCCCACGGCGCCCAGCGCTCCGCCGACGACGAACGAGGCCAGCAACGACATCAACAGGAGGAGGCGGCGCCAGTTGGGCCTTACGGGCTTGTAGCGCCCGGACTCTTCCTGCGAGTTCACGTAGACGAGCTTGCCAAGCTCGATCCCGATGTCGGTCACGATCCCGGTCATGTGGGTCGTGCGGATTTCGGAGTTGGAGATCTTGGTGATGATGGCGTTCTGCAGGCCCATGATGAAGCAGAGAAGCAAAACGGTGAGCGGCACAAAGATCGCGTGATGCTGCTCGAGAACGTTGCCGATCATTCCGAAGCACAGGAGCAGCAGCGCCTCCCAGAACAGGGGGTAGGCATATTCGCTGCGCATCCGGTGATGGCGGCCCCAGTTGATCAGGATCGCGGAGTACGCGGCCCCCGCGGTGAACGCCGCAAGGGAGGCGAAGCCGGTGGCGACGGCCACCATGTTGTCCAGGACGAGATTATCGGCCATCGCTGACACGATGCCGGTCATGTGTGACGTGTACTGAAGGACGGCGAGAAAACCGCCTGCGTTGATGGCGCCGGCGACGAAGGCAAGCGATATCCCGAGATGGATGTTGGCTTTTCTCGTCCGCTTGCTCTCCGTCATCATCCGGAGATAGGAGAACGGCATGCTGCACCGGGGCAAAGGAAGAGCTTGTGTCGCAGCATAAGGCATGGCCGTCACCGGAAACAGCCCGGCGAGCGATGTTCCCCTCCCGGCTCGGCAAACCTCACGAGCCTCAGCCCGCCGGAAGAGCCCGGCGGGTTCTCTCATGCCTTCTCAACGCCCAACGATGGGCCGAAGAGGAAGGGTCGGCCGGATGGTGACCTGCCCCCCTGAACCCGCACCGGCCCTTATTTGAGGGTTGGGCAAGTCAGGAGGAGAAAGGAATGGCCCGTCGGAAACGGCACACGCCTGAACAGATCATCAGCCTGTTGCGCGCCATCGAGGTTGCGGTGGCGCAGGGGCGCACGGTCGCTGAGACCTGCCGCGAGCACGCCATCTCGGAGCAGACCTACTACCGCTGGCGCGCGGAGTTCGGCGGGCTGAAGCTGGATCAAGCGAAGCGGCTCAAGGAGTTGGAACGTGAGAACCAGCGCCTGCGTAAGGCGGTGGCCGACCTCACGCTGGACAAGCTGATCCTGCAGGAGGCGGCGCGGGGAAACGTCTGAGCCCCGAACGGCGCCGCGCCTGTGTCGCGCAGGTCCAGCAGCACCTCGGCGTCTCGGAGCGCCGGGCCTGCCGGGTGCTCGGCCAGGCGCGCTCGACCCAACGCCACGTGTCTGTGGTGCCCGCCGACGAGGAGGCGCTCACCGCCGCCATCGTGCGGCTGGCCGGCCAATATGGCCGCTACGGCTACCGGCGCGTCACCGCCTTGCTGCGTCAGGAGGGCTGGCGGGTGAACCACAAGCGGGTCGAGCGGATCTGGCGCCGGGAGGGGCTGAAGGTGCCCAGGAAGCAGCCCAAGCGTGGCCGGCTGTGGCTGAACGACGGCTCGTGCGTGCGTCTGCGCCCGAACTGGCCCAATCACGTCTGGGCCTACGACTTCGTCACCGACCGCACGCACGACGGCCGGAGCTTCCGCATGTTGACCATCATCGACCAGTTCACCCGCGAGTGCCTGGCCATCGAGGTTGCCCGCCAGCTCACATCTGATGATATCCTGCATCGGCTGGCCGAGCTGTTCGTCGAGCGTGGCCCACCGGGCTTCATCCGCTCCGACAACGGCCCGGAGTTCGCCGCCACGGCGGTGCGCGAGTGGCTGGAACAGGTCGGGGTGAAGACGCTGTTCATCGAGCCGGGCAGCCCGTGGGAGAACGGCTACAACGAGAGTTTCAACGGCAAGCTGCGCGACGAGCTGTTCGCGCGGGAGATCTTCTACACCTTGCACGAGGCGCAGGTGCTCATCGAGCGCTGGCGCGTCGCCTACAACGCCGTGCGTCCGCACAGCGCGCTCGGCTACCGCCCACCGGCGCCGGCCGCGGTGGTGCCGGTTCCTGTCCAGCCCGGCTCCGCTACGCTCCGCCGGACTGGACAGGAGCCGTCGGGCGGTGTTTGGCTAACATAGTCTCTGGTGTCCCACGCGGGGGCAGGTCAGCATTGGCGGACCCACCGGGGATGAAACTGTTGAGAGGGTTAGCCGCCGGCCCCGAGGTCGGTTTCGTCATGGTGCGCGCAAGCCCGAGTATCAGTTGGACCCGCGGCCCCTGGAGCACCCCCGATTGTGCCACGGCTGGGGTTCCGGCCGGGAGCACGCTTTCTAGACTTCCCTGACGGGAGCCGCACGCCGGTGGCGCCACGGGAGGGAGCCATGGACGTTCTGTACCCACGCTGTGCCGGCCTGGATGTTCACAAGAAGACAGTGGTCGCCGCCGTGCGCTTGGCGGCGGGCGGCGAGGTGGTCCGCGCAGTGCACACCTTCGCGACGACGACGGCGGGCCTGCTGGAGTTGTCGGCGTGGCTGAGCGACCAGGGCTGCACCCCCGTCGCCATGGAAGCGACCGGGGTGTACTGGAAGCCGGTCTGGCACATCCTCGCCGACGGGTCGTTCACGCTGATCCTGGCGAACGCGGCGCACGTGAAGAACGTGCCGGGCCGCAAGACCGACGTCGCCGATGCCGCGTGGCTGGCCGAGTTGCTGGCGCATGGCCTGATCCGGGCGAGCTTCGTCCCGGACGAGCCGACGCAGGAGTTGAGGGCGCTGCTGCGCACCCGCAAGCAGTTGGTCCGCGAGAGGAGCGGCCATGTCCAGCGCCTCCAGAAGACGCTGGAGGACGCCAACATCAAGCTCGATTCGGTGATCTCCGACGTGCTCGGCGTCAGCGGCCGGGCGCTGATCGAGGCGCTGATCGCCGACGAAAGCGACCCCGCGGCCTTGGCGGCGCTCGCCCAGCGTGGGCTCAAGGCGCCGCCGGAGCGCCTGTGCGAGGCGTTGCGCCGGCCTCCCGCGCCAAGGCGACCTACCTGCAAGCGCAGTTCCATCGCCTGCGCGGCCGACGCGGCGCCAAGAAGGCGATCTGCGCCGTGGCCGCCTCGATCCTCACGGCCGTCTATCACATGCTCCGCGACGGCACCCTCTACCACGACCTCGGCGCCAACCACTTCGACCGGCGTTCCAAAGAGGCCCAGCCCCAACGGCTCGCCAAGCGGCTCACCAGCCTCGGCTTCGCCGTGACCATGGAGCCGCTGCCTCAAGCCGCCTGAGCGAGGTTTCTTTCTAGAGTACCGGATGGCATGGGTGATTCGTCTGCACGTCGATGTCGCGGGCCTTCAAGAGAGGCCCATTTGTCCATACACCACCAAGTCCTGAACGATCGACAAGCCCGGCTTGTCGACGGGATCGAAGCGAAGCGCAAAAATGGGCGAGTTCCGCACGATCCGGAAATTCAGGATGTTCCATCCCTTCTTCACCGGATGCATCACCTGATGCTCGGTGCTGATAAAAGGCTGCGCGGCCGTCGCCGAATACAGCTGGGCCGTTCCTTCCCGATCGCAGTGCAGGATGACCCGAACACCCAGCCAGTGATGTCCGTTCGGTGGAACGGGGATGAACATGCCGGGATCCTCGTGCTCGCAGAGCAGCGCCACACCGCCTTCGATCACCTGGACCTTGCAATCCCCACGGGCGGCTAAGAGATCGGCATGCTCCGACAGTGAGAACACCGGTGCCACCTGCCCGCCCGATGGGTCGAGCCGCAGCAGGGTATCGTGCAAGACCCGGTTCATTTGCCGAAGCGCAGCGTTCTGAAGCTGGAGGCTGAGGACGGTGTTGGCCTGCTCCTTCGCGTGCTGCCGGTACTCGATCACAGGGAACGGAACGCGGGTCGCACCCCCGCCGGCTAACAGCATGCGGGCGAAGAGATCATGATCTTCCGGCCGCTCGGACCGCACGTACCCGCCGACCTTGTCGTACCACGCGCGACGGTACAGCGAAGAGCCGTGGATGAAGTTGCTTCGCTGGATGAAGTCGGAAGGAATGCGCTCGAAGTCGGGGAAGCGCCACAGGAACAGGTCGCTCAGGGCGGTGGGTTCCGCGTGCACCTTCTCAGCCAACTGGCGGGCCAGCGGTCCAAAGATCGCCATGTCCGTGTAGGCGACCGCCGCGTCCGGATTGGCATCGAGAGCCGCCTTGGTGCGTTCCACATAGTCGCTTCGCATGCGGTTGTCGGCACCCAGGAAGCCGACATAGTCGCCCGAGGTCAGCCCGACAGCCTTCTTGAAGTTTTCGATGATGCCGAGATTGTGCTCATTGAAGACGATGCGCACCTTGTCGCTGTAGGTCTGCAGCACGTGGCGGGAGTCGTCCGTGGAGGCGTCGTCGATGACCAGGATCTCGTCCGGGGGATGGGTCTGGCGAAGGACGGAGTCAATCGCTTCGGCCACATACCGTCCATAGTTGTAATTCGCGATGATGATGGAAACGGTGGACGTGGAAAGATTCGTCGATTCGGTCACGGTGACGCGGTTCAGACGATAGCGGTCCTCGGCGCTGCCTGCAAAGCAGGCCAACGCCCCGCCGAACCGCTGCCGGACGGCCTCCTCTGCAGGGCTGCCAGCCTCGACATCATGCAGATAGGCGAACCAGTTCCAGTGGGGAGCCGGGAAACGGAGCTTCAGGTGCTGTGGAACGTCCAGTTCGTGAGCCACTTCGGTGTCGTTGAGATTTCCCAATTTTCTGTGGCTTGCGGTGTGCCAATGCAGGCGCGCACCGTTGCTGGCCATGTCTGCCAGCATGTCGAGGTCGGCAAAGGCCTCGAGAGGCTCACCAGTGTCGAATGCATTATCGCGGCCGATGTGATCGCCGATCACAAACAGTTCATACGGATACCCCCATTTCTTCAGGATGGGGGCCGCGTATTTCCAGACATTGGCGTATATGCCGTCGAATGTGATCGCCACATGTCGGGGGTTTTTCGGGTCGTAATCGTCGAGGCTGACGACATCGTAAGCCTGCAAAGCGGCCATCTGCCGATCGAACGTGTCCGCCGAAACATACCAGTGCGACTTCGTTATCGCATCGACCTTGTGATACAGGAGTATCATTTCAGAAATACCTCTATTCTGTGCATGTACTGCCTGTAAGGCGAAAGGTCACACGAGAGCATCGTGTACGGGAAGCGCCGGTTGCACCAGTCGTCAATATGAACGGATGCGACCACTCCGCCCGGTCGCAAAAGAGCATCGACCGCTTCACGGACAACGGAAAAACCCCTGCCGATGTATTGAGGGTACAGGACGCCCGTGATGACGATCAGATCGAACGGACCGGTGAACCTGTGCGCGATGTCGAAGATGCTCGCCTGCACGAACTCGAACCGATGCGCGTCGTCCCGTACGGAAACGCGCCGACGCGCCCAATCGACCGCCCGGTCGCTTATATCGCAACCAGTGATCTGCTGTCCGGGAAGTTTTTCGGTCACGAAGCCGTTTCCGCATCCGATATCCAGCACACGCTCATACGTGCGGGCGGGAAGCTCGAAAAGCAGGCGCTCTATCCGTGCCAAATCGTCGGGCGTGCCGTCGTAATTCCAGGGGTCAGCCTCATTGTAGAAGGCATCGAGTTCATTTTTTGATTGCAAGGCATGTATCCTTTTTTTCAATAATATTCAACATCAAAACAGGGTGGTATCGCTCACGTATTGGACGTGGTTGTCACGCATCAACTATGACACGCCGCTGCACAGCCTTGTAAGCCTTCATGTACTCGATGTCTCCGAGTTCGCGGAATGCAATCTTCAGCGCATCGCAAATGATGGTTTCCATGTAAAATTCCGAGAATGTGGGGAGAAATCCCATGGAAAATGGATTGTGGCGCTTTACTGTGAGCCCGCTCGTCGCGATCACGAGCGAAGCAATACGTTCCATCAAAAATACCTTCCGTTGCACCTTTCCGATGTATGCCGTTTCTGCGTTGACCGCTGCGCGAAGGGGGCTCGGGCGGAGACCTTCTGCTATCGCAAACAAATGCTCGCAGATATTGATCCACAGGCGCCAGAAAGATGGGCGGGCAACGATATAGTTGCAAAAAACAACTTGCCGGGAATCCATGACAATCCCGCGTAAATCCAGGTTGAAGCCAATTTCTTCAACAAATGCCTGTGCACAAGACATAAATTCCTTATCAAATTTATCGTTTCCTTCAAATGGATTCAAAAAAACGAACTAATGTCTGAGTCGGGGCTGAATATATAGATATCTGGTTCGCAAGAAGATTGTGCAACAAAATTTTTAATGTAAGAATATTTGAATTTCATTCTTTCTTCAAATTTTGGCGAGAGAAATCCGTAATAATTATCTTCAATAAGCACGTTTTTAGAAAAAAATTCCTCATCGGCCAATATTCTCGCCAATCGGGTCGTTCATTGCTTCTGTTGTCTAGTATCAAAGCGTCCTCTGGTGCGGATTTATAAGTTTCCTACGAATAGGCAATATGGAAAATATTAATTCTATTATCATTAATGGCCATCTTGTGAGACCTCCAAGGTTCCAGGTGCCGGGAGTGCCTATGTACAAAATCGCACCTACGGTGCGAAAACTATCGCGGGAGGTGTAAAGGATATGTGAATCATTCATGCTTTGCCCGTGATGCCGGAGTTTCAGTGGTAAAGTGTATCTCATTGGCGCATCGATGATGTATGCGTTCGCGGATTGGATGATCCCGCGGCCGTCGAACTTTGCCGAATGGTTCGGCTCGCTCGGCGGCTCGCTCTATTCGCTGTTCCAGATCATGACGCTGGAAAGCTGGTCGATGGGCATCGTCCGGCCCGTGATAGAGAAGTTCCCTCACGCCTGGGCCTTCTTCGTGCCCTTCATCGTCGTCGCCACCTTCACCATGCTGAATCTGGTGGTGGCGGTGATCGTGAACGCGCTTCAGTCGCTCCAGGAGGAGGCCGTGGCGGCCGAGGCCGAGAGGGCAAGTAAGGAGGCGGCAGCGGTCGAGACCGCGGTGGTGGACGAACTGAAGAGCCTGCGCGCGGAGGTCGCCGCCCTGCGGCAGTCGCTGGACAAGCGGCGGATGGTCCTGGCCGATGGAGCCTGAACGGCCTCACGCGATCGCGCCCCGCGTGGGCATCTGCCTACTTCCGTTTTTCATTGAGTGACGTCGATCACCCCGGATGGCCAGCCCACCGGACATTCGACAGCGTGCCGATCCCCTTGGCCGATCAACGCACCTCGATTGTCGCGCTGTCGCTGCGCCCTTCCGCATCAACCACGGTGATATGGACGAACCCCGGCCCCTCCGGCTGCCACACCGCATCGCGCCGGACCGCGGACATGGCGACGCGGCGGCCGTCCACCAGCCAGGACAGCGGCCGCCGCCCGCCCGAAGCGGACAGGGTCAGAGGGGCCGGCGCGCCGCTTGCCGCACCGACTTCGACCACCATGGCGTCAAGGGGAAAGACCAGCCGCAGCCGTTCCGCCCCCGATGCTCCGGCAGGAGCGCCGGAAGCCACGCGCCTCAGCAGTTCGGGCGCCGCTTCGGCGGTGCGCAGACCGGGGGAGGGTTCCTCGGGCAGCAGGTCGAAGACGCGGAGCAGCAGCGGGGCGGCGGTGTTGCGGCCGAAGCGGTCGGGGCTGGGCGTGCCGGCCGGCCGGCCGACCCACACGCCGACGGTGAAGCGCCCGGTGACGCCGAGAGCCCAGGCATCCCGGAACCCGTAGCTGGTGCCGGTCTTCAGCGCCATCGGCGCGGTCCGCCGCACCT
>JAEYOB010000343.1 GCA_023412175.1 Pseudomonadota bacterium
GTCGGGCGGGTCCCTGAGCAGGCCGGCGCGGGCGAACTCCACCAGGAAGGCGGCCTGCACGGCGGCGCGCAGCACCTTCTGCTCGCTGACCCTGCGGACCGCCTGCCCCATGACCTGCCGGACGTTGGTCGAGGACCACTTGCCGGTGGCCTTGAGCTTCAGCGTGTTGGGCACGTCCAGCAGCGGGATCTGCGCGCCCTCACGCGGCGCCTTGCGGCGGTCCGGCCCGGTGTAGTCGGCGGTGACGACGAAGCCGCGGCGGTCCTTGATCAGGGTGGATATCCGCTCCATCACCTGCTTGGGCGACACCGGCTTGACCAGCAGGTCGTCGGCGCCCGAGTTGGTCACCCGCATCAGCAGCACGGGCGTCGGCTGCCAGGTGGTGACGATCAGGCCGGCGAAGGGGTTGGGGGTGCTCACATCGTTGCGGATGGAGCGGACCAGCTTGAACGTCTCCGCCTCGGCCTCCTCGCCGTCGGCATCGATCAGCAGCAGGTCGGGCGTGGCGCCGCGGAGCCGGCCGGCGGCGTCCTTGAAGGACGAGTAGGTCTCCAGCCGCTTGATGCCCAGCCGCCCGAGCACGTCCCGCATCAGCCGCAGGCTGTTGGTCTGGGTATCGACGATTGCCGCGTCGACGAGCGAGAAGTCAAACTCGAGCATGGGACCGACCTTAGCACACTCGGGAACGGCGGCTACCGCGCAACGTCGCGCTCCGGGCTCTCCACCAGCACGAAGACCAGCGCGCTGCGCCCGTCCACCGGGAACGCCCTGCCGGACAGCACCATGCGCCCGTCGCCCGCCCCGTCCGCCACCCGCGTGTCGAGCACGCAGCGCCAGCCGCGCCCGCCCGGCACATCGGGCAGCGTGAAGGGCACCGCGTCGTGGTGGGCGTTCAGCACGATCAGCAGCACGCCGTCGTCGGCCGCCGTGCCGTCGGCGCGCAGGTATTCCCCGGCGTGGCCGTTGAGCAGCAGGCCGATGCAGCGGGCGTGCGTGTTGCGCCACTGCTCGGCGGTCTTCTCGGTGCCCTGCGGCGTGTACCAGGCGATGTCCTTGAGCCCGTCGGGCGACGCCACGCGGCCGTGCAGGAAGACCGGCCGGCGCAGCGCCGGGTGCGCCTTGCGCAGCGCGATCAGCCGGCGGACGAAGGCCAGCGTGCTGCCCCCCTCCCTGCCGGCGCGCGCCCAGTCGAGCCACGTCAGCTCGTTGTCCTGGCAGTAAGCGTTGTTGTTGCCGAGCTGGCTGTGCCCGATCTCATCGCCGGCCAGCATCATCGGCGTGCCCTGCGACAGGAACAGCGTCGCCAGCAGGTTGCGCTTCTGGCGGTCGCGGACCGCGCGGATCTTCGGATCGTCGGTCGGCCCCTCCACCCCATAGTTGGCGGAGTGGTTGGCGGAGTGGCCGTCGCGGTTGCCCTCGCCGTTGGCCCAGTTGTGCTTCTCGGTGTAGGAGACGAGATCCTCCAGCGTGAAGCCATCGTGCGCGGTAACGAAGTTCACCGACGACCACGCCTTGCGCCCGCGCTTCTCGAACAGGTCGGACGACCCGGCGATGCGCCCGGCCAGCTCGGGCAGCATGCCCTCGTCGGCGCGCCAGTAGCGGCGCACGGTGTCGCGGTAGCGGTCGTTCCACTCCGCCCAGCCCGGCGGGAAGTTGCCAACCTGATAACCGCCGGGCCCGACGTCCCACGGCTCGGCGATCAGCTTGACGCCGGCCAGCACCGGGTCCTGCCGCACGGCGTCGAGGAAGCCGCCCGCCGGGTCGAACCCGTACGTTTCCCGCCCCAGCACGGTGGCGAGGTCGAAGCGGAAGCCGTCCACGTGCATCTCGGTCACCCAGTAGCGCAGGGAATCCATGACCATCTGCAGGACGCGCGGATGGGTCATGTTCAGCGTGTTGCCGGTGCCGGTGTCGTCGACGTAGTAGCGCCTGTCGCCCGGCATCAGCCGGTAATAGGAAGCGTTGTCGATGCCGCGGAAGCTGAGCGTCGGGCCGAGGTGGTTGCCCTCGCCGGTGTGGTTGTAGACCACGTCGAGGATGACCTCGATCCCCGCCTCGTGCAGCCGGGCGACCATGGTCTTGAACTCCGACAGCACGCCGGTGGTCATGTAGCGCGGCTCGGGCGCGAAGAAGCCGATGGAGTTGTAGCCCCAGTAATTGTGGAGCCCCTGCACCGTCAGGTGGCGGTCGTCGGTGAAGGCGTGCACCGGCAGCAGCTCGATGGCGGTGATGCCCAGCGCCTTCAGGTAGTCGAGCACGACCGGCGTCGACAGCCCGGCGAAGGTGCCGCGCAGCGGCTTCGGCACGTCCGGGTGGCGCATGGTGAAGCCGCGGGCGTGCGCCTCGTAGACGATGCTGTCGCTCCACGGCACCTCGGGCCGGCGGTCGTTGCCCCAGGTGAAGGCGGGGTCGATCACCCGGCATTTCGCCATGACACGGGCGTTGTCGCGCCGGTCGAAGGACAGGTCCTCGCGCGTCGAGCCCAGGCGGTAGCCGTAGTGCGCGTCCGACCAGCGGATACCACCGAACAATGCCTTGGCGTAGGGGTCGAGCAGCAGCTTGTTGGCGTTGAAACGGTGCCCGTTGGCCGGGTCATACGGTCCATGCACCCGGTAGCCGTAGAGCTGCCCCGGCCGCGCCTCCGGCAGGTAGCCGTGCCAGACCTCGTCGGTGTGCTCGGGCAGCGCGATGCGTTCAAGCTCGCGCTGGCCGGTCTTGTCGAACAGGCACAGCTCGACCTTCTCGGCGTTGGCGGAGAACAGCGCGAAGTTGACGCCGAAGCCGTCCCACGTGGCGCCGAGCGGATAGGGCTTGCCCGGCCAGACGGTGGTGCGCTCGGACCCGTTGAGGGGCATCGGGGATGGCTCCGGAAAGCGGACTTGGAAATCGGCGCGACCTTGCATCAACCGGGTGCCGCCTGCCTGCAATAAAGGAGAGGCACCCCGAGGGCGTCAAGAACCCCGCGCGACATGTCCGACCAAAGGAGTGGGACGAAGGGAAGCGGCCGGCCGGGCGTCACCGCCGGACGCGGCACCCGGAACGGCTGCGAATGAAACACTGTGAAACACCATGAAACGCGAAACAGGGTGGTGTTGCATCCGGCTTCTTTCCGCCTCGGCCCCGCACAGCAAAAGGATAAAAATCCTACAGAGGATTGGGCCGATCTGCAAGCGGCGGCACGTCCCGGCTGCTTTTCGCAACGGTCAATCAACGCGGAAAGGGCCGGAAAGCGCCTGCCAGAGCGCGGAAAGCTCGTTTCATACCGGCGAGCAGAGGTTCCAGCACGCGTGCCCCCCCCCACCCCCCGGGGCGGCGGGGGGGCCCC
>JAEYOB010000477.1 GCA_023412175.1 Pseudomonadota bacterium
TCGGCCATGGGCGCGGTGATGATCCCGATGATGAAGCGGGAGGGCTACCACGCCGACTACGCGGTCAACGTCACCACGCACGCGGCGCTGGTGGGCGCGCTGATGCCGACCAGCCACAACATGATCATCTACGCGCTGGCCGCGGGCGGCAAGGCGTCGATCGGCGCGCTGATCGCCGCCGGCATCGTGCCGGCGCTGCTGCTGATGGCGTGCAATCTGGCGGCGGCCTATTACGTGGCGGTCCGGCGCGGCTACCCGTCGGGCAGCTTCCCCGGTTGGGACATCGTGCTGCGCACCCTGGCGGCGGCGACCCCCGGCATGCTGATCGTGGTGATCATCCTGACCGGCATCATCTCGGGCGTGTTCACGGCCACGGAGTCGGCCTCCATCGCGGTGATCTATACGATCCTGCTGACCTTCTTCATCTACCGCACCATGACCTGGGACCATTTCGTGGCGGCGGCGGCCAAGACGGTGAAGACCACCGGCGTGGTCCTGCTGCTCATCGGCGTGTCCACCATGTTCCAGTACCTGATGGGCCTGTACGAGGTCGCCGACACCACCGGCGCGCTGCTGGCGCACATCTCGACCAACCCGCTGGTGATCTTCTTCCTGATCAACGTGATCCTGTTCCTGCTGGGCACGTTCATGGACATGGCGAGCACCATCCTGATCTGCACGCCGATCTTCCTGCCGATCGCCATGCAGTACGGCATGGACCCGGTGCAGTTCGGCATCGTGATGCTGATCAACTGCGCGCTGGGCCTGAACACGCCGCCGGTGGGGACGACGCAGTTCATCGGCTGCGCCATCGGCGGGGTGTCGGTGGGCGAGGTGATGCGGTCGATCACGCCGTTCTACGGCGCGCTGTTCGTCGCCCTGCTGCTGGTCACCTACGTGCCGACGTTCTCGATGTGGCTGCCGCGGCTGCTCATGCAGTGAGGGAAGGCGCGTCGCGATGGCAGGCGCCGCGATGGCAGGCGCAGCCGATGCGGCTTGGTCGCGGCACCGACATGGTCTAGCTTGCCCCGATGCGCTTCCCCTCCCCGCTCCTCGAAGGCCGGCTGGTCCGCCGCTACAAACGCTTCCTCGCCGACGTCGAGCTGCCCGGCGGCGAGACCGTCACCGCGCACGTGCCGAACTCCGGCAGCATGATGGGCGTGGATGCGCCGGGCTCGCCGGCGTGGCTGTCCCGCTCGGACAACCCGAAGCGCAAGCTCGCCTACACGCTGGAGATGGTGGAGGCCGACGGCGGGCTGGTCGGCGTCAACACCATGCACCCGAACGCGCTGGTCGCCGAGGCCATCGCCGCCGGCCGGATCCCCGAGTTGGCCGGCTACGCCCGCGTGCGGCGCGAGGTGAAGTACGGCCGGAATTCGCGCATCGACGTGCTGCTGGAGGACGAGGGCCGACCGCCGGCCTATGTCGAGATCAAGAACGTCCACCTCCGCCGGCCGCAGCAGGGCGATGGCCTGTCCGCCGAGTTCCCGGACTGCCCCACCGCGCGCGGCGCCAAACACCTGGAGGAACTGGCCGCGATGGTCGCGCAGGGCTGCCGCGCGGTCATGCTCTATCTTGTCCAGCGCATGGACTGCACCCACTTCCGGGTGGCCCGCGACATCGACCCCGCCTACGATGCCGGCCTGCGCCGGGCGGTGGAGGCCGGTGTGGAAACTCTGTGTTGGTCTTGCGCGCTGACGCGCGAGTCGATTGAATTGGACCGGCCGCTGCCGCTGCGCCTCGCCGACTGACGGGGCCGGGGCGGCGCCGGGTTTGCCGAGACGAAGAAGGACAGTCCGTGGAACACAACGACCTCGATTCCCATCGCATCCGGCTGCACGGTCCGGAGGACTTCGAGGGGATGCGGAAGGCCGGCCGCCTGGCCGCCCTGGCGCTCGACTTCATCACCCCCTACGTCCAGCCGGGCGTCGCCACCGCCGAGCTGGACCGCCTGTGCGCCGAGTTCATCGGTGACCACGGGGGCATTTCGGCGCCGATGGGCTACCGGGGCTATCCCAAGTCGACCTGCATCTCGATCAACCACGTGGTCTGCCACGGCATTCCCGGCGACAAGCGGCTGCAGAACGGCGACATCCTGAACATCGACGTCACCCCCATCGTCGAAGGCTGGCACGGCGATTCCAGCCGCATGTACCTGTGCGGCGACGTCAGCGTGAAGGCGACGAAGCTGGTGGACGTCACCTACGACGCGCTGATGCTCGGCATCGCCCAGGTGAAGCCGGGCGCCACGCTGGGCGACATCGGCCACGCCATCCAGCAGTTCGCCGAGGCGCAGCGCTATTCGGTGGTGCGCGACTTCTGCGGGCACGGGCTGGGCCGCGTCTTCCACGAACCGCCGAGCGTCCTGCACTTCGGCAAGCCCGGCCAGGGCGTGGTGCTGAAGGAAGGCATGTTCTTCACCATCGAGCCGATGATCAACACCGGCCGCCACGACGTGAAGATCCTGAGCGACGGCTGGACCGCCGTCACCAAGGACAAGTCGCTGTCGGCGCAGTTCGAGCACTCCATCGGCGTGACGGCGGACGGCTGCGAGATCTTCACCCTTTCGCCCGCCGGCTACACCAAGCCGCCCTACCCGCTCGTCGAGGCGGCAGTAGGGGCGTAAGGGTTTTCCGGCGGCATGGCCGGGCTTGCCCCGGCCGTCCGCACTCGCCGCGTCAGTCCGCCCCCGGAGCCGCCTTGTCCCCCGGCCCCTCGGCCCGCGCCACGTAGTTGTCCTTGCGCAACTCGTCCAGCGCCTCGTCCACGGCGTCGGCCGGCACTCCGGCGGAGCGCAGGACGAGGCCGGCCATCTGCAGGCTGGCCTCGATGGTTTCCGGCACCACCGACGAGGCGCCGGCACTCTTCAGGCGGCCGAACTGCGCCAGATCGTGCGCGCGGGTGAAGATCGGCAGGTCCGGCGCGTGGCGGCGGATCGCCTCCACCGCCTTCTCGGCCAGCGCCGGGCGATTGACGGTGACCACCGCGGCGCGCGCCCGTTCCACCCCCGCGGCGCGCAGCACGCCGGCGTGCGTGGCGTCTCCATAATAGATCGGCCGGCCGCCGTCGCGCATCGCCGCCACCCGGTGCGCGTCGAGGTCGAGCGCGACGTACGGGATGCCGTGCCGCGCCAGGATGCGCGCCACCGTGCGCCCGACCCGGCCGTAGCCGGCGATCAGCACATGGCCCTTGACGTCGCTGGTCTCGACCCGGAACGCCTCGGCGCCCCAGCGGCGCTCCCAGGCCCCGGCGAGGCCGTGCGCCAGCAGGCCGATGGCGGGGGTCAGCGCCATGCTGAGCGCCACCACCGAGGTCACCATCTGCCCGTCGTCGCCGTCGAGGATGTCCAGGCCGACGGCGCGGCTGACCACCACGAAGGCGAACTCGCCGCCCTGCGCCAGCAGCAGGCCGACGCGCAGCGCGTTCGCAGTGCCCAGCCCCGACAGCCGGCACAGCACGAACAGCAGCAGGCTCTTGCCGGCCAGCAGCGCGGCGGTGAGCGCCACCACCATCTCCACCTTGCGGGCCATGAAGGGCAGGTCGAGGGACATGCCCACGGTCATGAAGAACAGGCCGAGCAGCAGGCCGCGGAACGGCTCGATGTCGGCCTCCACCTGATGGCGGTAGGCGGTGTCGGCGAGCAGCAGGCCGGCGAGGAACGCCCCCAGCGCCATCGACATGCCGACCTGCGCGGTCAGCAGGCCGACCGCCAGCACCAGGAACAGGTTGGTGGCGGTGAACACCTCCGGGCTGTTGGCCGAGGCGACGAACCGGTACATCGGCCGCACCACGAAACGGCCCAGCAGCATGATGCCGACGATGGCCGCCACGCCCTTGCCGATGGCGAGGGCCAGCGCCTCGGCCAGGGTGGCGGTATCACCGGCCAGCAGCGTCAGCAGCGTCAGCAGCGGCACCACCGCCAGATCCTGGAAGATCAGCACGGCGACCGAGACGCGGCCGAAGCGCGCCACCGTCTCGCCGCGCTCCACCAGCACCTTCAGCACCGTGGCGGTGGACGAGAAGGCCAGCGCGCCGCCCACCACCAGCGCCGCGCGCGAGTCGAGCCCCAGGCTGTAGGCGGCGAGCCCGATGACCGCGGCCGTCGCCACCACCTGCAGCAACCCCAGCCCGAAGATGAAGCGCCGCATCGCCTGGAGGCGCGACAGCG
>JAEYOB010000481.1 GCA_023412175.1 Pseudomonadota bacterium
CGCTTTATCTCTACTGCAAGGCCGCCCGGCAGGGTCATGCCGACGCCGCCAGAAGGGCCGGCCGCCTGATCATGAAGGGCAGCGCCGGTTTCAAGGACGAGGAACTCGGCCAGGCGTGGCTGCGCAAGGCCTCCTCCAGCGGCGTCAAGGCCCCGGACCGTTGCGAGCCGCCGCAGGCCCGCTACTTCTCGGTGCCGACGCCGCCACCGGCGCACATCAAGGCGCTGGTGCACAAGATGGCGCCCACCTACGGGCTCGATCCCGAGCTGGTGCTGGCGGTGATCTCGGCGGAATCCGCCTTCCGCGCCGACGTGGTGTCCCCGAAGAACGCCATGGGGCTGATGCAGCTGATCCCCGAGACGGCCGAGCGCTTCGGCGTGCGCAACGTCTTCGCGCCGGAGGACAACATCCGCGGCGGCATGAAGTATCTGCGCTGGCTGCTCGCCTTCTTCGAAGGCGACGTGACGCTGGCGCTGGCCGGCTACAACGCCGGCGAGGGCGCGGTGGTGCAGTACAAGGGCGTGCCGCCCTACCGCGAGACGCAGGACTATGTGGCAAAGATCCGCACGGTGTACGCCATCCGGCGTCATTCCTTCGACAAGGCGGTCGCCGATCCCTCGGGCGTGCCCGGCTCGCGCGAGATGGTGGCCGAGCTGAGCTATTCCGCTCCCAAGCCGGCGGTGGTGCGGGCCGCCGCGAAGCCGGCCGGCAAACGCAAGGACAAGGCACCGTCGGTGGTCACGGTCGCCGAGAATCCGCCCGCTCAGCCGAAAAGCGCGTCGATCGAGGATTGATCGAGCGGTGCCGGCCGCTCCTCGTTGGCGGCCTGCGGCTTCGCCCTGGCGGGGGGGGCGTCCGACGGGCCGCCGTTCAGTAGGCGGTCCACCTCGTCCTGGTCCACGCCCTCCGCCGTAGGGCCGTTCAGCAGGTGCGCGTCGGGGCGGGCGTCCGCCGGTTCCGCCGGCAGGTCGGCGCCCCCGACGCCCCCGACACCCCAGATCTCCATGACCGCCATGATGCGCTGCTCGATGTAGCGCAACGCGTTGACCACCTTGGTCGTCCGCTGCCCGGTCAGGTCCTGGAACGAGCAGGCGGTGAAGATGCTCATCACCTCGTGCTCGATCAGGTCGCAGGCCGCCGTCGCGGCGCCGGCCGCGCGCAGGTCCGGCAACGCCTCAAGAATGCGCTCGGCCGCACCGAGAATCTCGATGGAGGCCCGCTCGGTGGACAGGACGATGGCGTCCAGCTCGTTGGCGGCGGTAGCGATGCGGTCGTTGCCGTCCTCCTTCGGGCGGATGGCGGCGATCTCGCGGCGCGCCTGGACGATGGACGCGCTCATGTCCTGCAACTCGTGGCGCAGCACCGCGATGTGGCGCACGGCGTTGGAAGCCGCCTCATGCCGCACCCAGGCGTCGCGCAGCCCGCCGACCAGCGCCTGCACCTCGTCGATGCCCATGCTGCGGGCGCGCCGTGCGTGCTCCTCCAGAAAGGCCCGACCTTGCGGCGTGCCGCCGATGGACGCCTCGATCTGCCGATAGTCCTCCTCGCGGATCCCGACGCTGCCGGACATTCCCTACGCCTCCTGGCCCTTTTCCCCGACGGGGACCTGCGGAGGCGAAGTATTTGCCGAAAACAACACCCGGCACAACACCGGCGTACGACGGTCTGGGGGAGCGGCGCAGCGATGCCGTGCGCCATGACGGCCGTTGCCGGTAGGCCGTGTCGGTAAGTTATGGTTAACAGACGGCGGCCTACGCTTCCGGGAACACGCTCCGGGAGCCGTCCATGACGTACGTTCTCATTCTCGTCGCCTGCCTGACCGCCTCGCCCGACGACTGCCGGCCGGAACGCCTACCGCTGCCCGGCATCACCAACGCCACCGGCTGCCACCTCGCCGGACGGCTGCGCCTGACCGAGTGGCTGGCGCAGGGACGCAGCATCGCGCAGCTTGCCGACGTGCGCTGCGAGGCCGAAGCCCCCCGCTCCACCGCGTCCCTGCCATATGGCCAAGCTGATGGTTAATGCTTTGGTTACGAAAGGCGCGCTAGCTTCGAGGCGGTTACAGTTTCTTCTGGTTCGAAGGACCCGCCTGATGCCCATGGCCGCCGACGTCGACACCATCGAACGCACTTCCATCGTCGCCTACACGCTCCTGAAGGAGCTGCATGAGGTGCTCGCCATCCCGAAGCAGCCCGACGACGTGACGCTGGGCATCCTGATGGGCCTGTCCATGTTCCTGGACGACAAGGTGGGTCCGATGCGCGCCAAGCGCCTGATGAGCGAGGCGCCGACCATCGTGCTGAAGACCGACGCGCACGTGACCCCCGACCAGACGCAGCGCATCATGCCGGTCGTCCGCGCCTTCGCCGATCATCTCAAGGAGATGAAGGTGGCGGCCGAGCCGCGCACCGCGGACGGCATTCTCTGACGCTCCTCCCCGACGGCGCGCGCGTGGAACGGGGTTGACGCCCCGCCCCGCGCGCTTTCGCTATTTTGACGTGTTGACCCTGCCGGCGAATGAGCCGATGCTCCGTCCACGATCCGTTGCAACGGATGGACGGCAGAAGGCCATGGACTGGGTCACGGTGCTCGCCATCATATCCATCGCCGCCGGCGTGACCATCAGCGTCGTGGTGCTGGTGGCGGTCGGCTCGATCCGGCGCAGCCACAACGAAGGCGCGCTCCGCCAGGCGCAGCAGATGAAGCGCCTGGCCGAAAGCGTTGCCGCGCTCACCGCCGAGCAGCAGGCGGCGCAAGCCCGCATCCAGACCCTGAGCGATGCCAACCGCCGTGTGACCGAAGAGCTGGCGGCGCTGGGCGAACGCCTCGCCGACGGCGACGCCCTGCGCGGTTCCGGCGGTTCCGCGAGGCTATTGCATTGAGCATGCCCCACACCGACGACGCCCCCAACGCTGAAGCCGAGCGCACCCGCTGGACGGCCAGCGCCGAATTGTGGGACCGCTGGGCCGATCCCATGGCCGA
>JAEYOB010000483.1 GCA_023412175.1 Pseudomonadota bacterium
GCACTGACGGGGCCGGCCTCCGAAGCATTGTCCGCCCCCCTGTCCACACAGCAAAAAGGCCACGCCGGCATGGCGTGGCCCCGATGCTGATCGGTGCGATCCCGCGTCAGGCGACGGCGAGCACGTCCAGGCAGATGTTCGCCGGCGCGGGCAGGCGGATGCGGTAGAGCGCACCCAGCTGATCCACGGTGATGTTGGTCTGCGTGGTCTTCGCGGTCAGGTCCGAGATCGCGGCGCGCACATTGCGCGGCAGCGTCTCCACCTCGACCTCGCGGTACGAGCCCTTGTCCGACAGCAGTACGGTGACGTTGGCCATTTCGGCGCCTTGCACATGCGGTTGTTTGCACTGGCGCGGACCCTGCGCCCACATTGCTAACAAAGTCCTAACCGCACGTCATATGAGGATTCGCAGATTTGATCAAAGATAAGGCGGCGTGCAGGCGCTGACGATCTCGCATTCCTCGTCGCCGAGGTTGCGGAAGCGGTGCGGGATCCGGCTGTCGAACAGGTAGGCATCGCCCGGCCCGAGGATTTCCTTGCGCTCGCCGACGGTCAGCTCGATCTGCCCGCGCAGCACGATGCCGCCCTCCTCGGACTCGTGCTGGAGCATGCTGCGCCCGGTGTCGGCGCCCGGCGCATAGCGCTCATGCAGCACTTGCAGGTTCCGGCCGCGCAGGTCGCCGACCTGCCGGAACGACAGCTGCCCGATGCGGCCTCTCGCCATGCTCGACAGCTCGACCAGTTCGTCCTTCTTGAAGAAGATCTGCTCCTGCGGCGGCAGGTCGTCGGTGGAAAAGAACTCCGCCAGCGTCATCGGGATGCCCTGCAGCACCTTGCGCATGGAGGAGATCGACGGGCTGCACCGGTTCTGCTCGATCAGCGAGATGGTGCCGTTGGTCACGCCGGCCCGTTGCGCCAGCTGGCGCTGCGACAGGCCGTGCGACTCGCGCACCTGCTTCAGGCGCGCGCCGACATCGAAATCCATGGGCGGCTCCGGACGTTCCCGCAATTTCCCACAGTATGGCATAGCGGAATCGGCGCAGGCCGTCACCAGAAACTCGACACGTGGTCTGGGGTTGTTTAACTTCTTAAACACGGGTACCCTTTGTGCCACACCCCAACCATTGATGCGGTCCGCTCCATGCTCGCCCTGAAAGACGCGTCCCTGCTGCGCACCCAGGCCTACATCAACGGCGCCTGGACTGATGGATTTGCGCGCAAGACCTTCCCCGTGACCAACCCGGCGACCGGCGCGGAGCTGGCGCAGGTGGCCGACCTGGGCGCCGAGGAGACCCGGCAGGCGATCGCCGCCGCGGCCGACGCCTGGCCGGCGTGGCGCGCCAAGACCGCCAAGGAGCGCGCCGCGATCCTGCGCCGCTGGTACGAGCTGATCATGGCGAATCAGGAGGACCTCGCGGTCCTGATGACCGCCGAGCAGGGCACGCCGCTGACCGAGGCGCGCGGCGAGGTCGCCTACGGCGCCTCCTTCATCGAGTGGTTTGCCGAGGAGGGCAAGCGCGTCTACGGCGACGTGATCCCGACGCACAAGAACGGCACGCGGCTGGTGGTGCTGAAGGAGCCAATCGGCGTGGTGGCCGCCATCACGCCGTGGAACTTCCCGAACGCCATGATCACCCGCAAGGTCGCCCCGGCGCTGGCCGCCGGCTGCCCGGTGGTGATCAAGCCGGCCGAGGACACCCCGCTGTCCGCCCTGGCGCTGGCCGAGCTGGCGCACCGCGCCGGGATCCCGGCGGGCATCCTCAACATCGTCACCGGCTCCGATCCGGTCGCCATCGGCAACGAGCTGACCGGCTCGCGCCTCGTGCGCAAGCTGTCCTTCACCGGCTCGACCGAGGTCGGCAAGATCCTCATGCGGCAGTCGGCCGACACCGTGAAGAAGGTGTCGCTGGAGCTGGGCGGCAACGCGCCGTTCATCGTCTTCGACGATGCCGACCTGGACGCGGCGGTGGTCGGCGCCATGGCGTCGAAGTACCGCAACTCCGGCCAGACCTGCGTCTGCGCCAATCGTATTCTTGTGCAGGGCAGCGTCTACGACGCCTTCGCCGCGAAGCTCGCCAAGGCGGCCGAAGCCATCAAGGTCGGCAACGGCCTGGAGGCCGGCACCACCCAGGGCCCGATGATCAACGCCGCCGGCGTGGCGAAGGTCGAGGAACTGCTGGGCGACGCGCTCGCCAAGGGCGCCAAGGTGCTGACCGGCGGCAAGCGCCACGAGGCCGGCGAGCTGTTCTTCGAGCCGACCGTGCTGACCGGCATCACCACGGACATGCGCGTGGCCCGCGAGGAGATCTTCGGGCCGGTGGCGCCGCTCTTCCGCTTCGAGACGGAGGAGGAGGCCATCCGCATGGCCAACGATACCGAGTACGGCCTCGCGGCCTATTTCTACAGCCGTGACATCGGCCGCGTCTGGCGCGTCGCCGAGGGGCTGGAGTACGGCATCGTCGGCATCAACGAGGGCATCATCTCCAACGAGGTGGCGCCGTTCGGCGGCATCAAGGAAAGCGGCATCGGCCGCGAGGGGTCCAAGTACGGCATCGAGGACTTCCTCGAGGTCAAGTACCTGTGCATGGGACTCTAAGGATCATCGGAGGGTCAGGGACATGTCGAACCAGTCGCTTCACGCCCGCCGCGACGCCGCCGTTCCGCGCGGCATCTCGGCCATGCTGCCGGTCTACGTCGAGCGCGCCGAGAACGCCGAGATGTGGGACATCGAGGGCCGCCGCTTCATCGACTTCGCCGGCGGCATCGCCGTTCTGAACACCGGCCACCGTCACCCGAAGGTGATGGAGGCGGTGAAGAAGCAGATGGACGCCTTCACGCACACCTGCGTGATGGTCACGCCCTATGAGTCCTTCGTGGAGCTGGCCGAGCGGCTGAACGCCGCCACGCCGGGCGACCATGCCAAGAAGACCGCCTTCTTCACCACCGGCGCCGAGGCGGTTGAGAACGCCGTCAAGGTGGCGCGCGCCTACACCGGCCGCCCGGCGGTGATCGCGTTCGCCGGCGGCTTCCACGGCCGCACGATGATGGCGATGGCGCTGACCGGCAAGGTGGCGCCGTACAAGACCGGCTTCGGGCCGTTCCCCAGCGACGTCTACCACGTGCCGTTCCCCAACGCGTACCGCGGCATCACGGTCGCCGACAGCCTCAAGGCGCTGGACAGCCTGTTCAAGACCGACATCGAGCCGGGCCGCGTCGCCGCCATCTTCATCGAGCCCGTGCAGGGCGAGGGCGGCTTCAACGTGGCGCCGCCGGAGCTGATGGTCGAGCTGCGCCGCATCTGCGACCAGTACGGCATCCTGCTGGTGGTGGACGAGATCCAGACCGGCTTCGCCCGCACCGGCAAGATGTTCGCCGTCGAGCACTCGGGCGTCGTGCCCGACCTGATGACCATGGCCAAGAGCCTGGCCGGCGGCTTCCCGCTGTCGGCGCTGACCGGCCGCGCCGAGATGATGGACGCGCCGGTGGTCGGCGGCCTGGGCGGCACCTACGCCGGCAGCCCGCTGGCGACCACCGCGGCGCTCGCCGTCCTCGACGTGATCGAGGAGGAGAAGCTGGTCGAGCGGTCGCAGGTGCTCGGCAAGCGCATCACCGACCGTTTCGAGGCGATGGCGAAGCGCAACACGCTGAACGTCATCGGCGACGTGCGCGGCCTCGGCGCCATGGTCGCCATGGAGCTGGTCAAGGACCGCACCACCAAGGAGCCGGCGGCCGAGCTGACCAAGGCGCTGGTGCAGAAGGCGGCGGACAAGGGGCTGGTGCTGCTGTCCTGCGGCACCTACGGCAACGTGATCCGCATCCTGGTCCCGCTCACCGCGTCGGACGCGCTGGTGGACGAGGGGCTGGACATCATCGAGTCCGCCCTTGAGGAACTGGTCTCCGTCTGAGGATGCCGGACCGCTCCGGGCTTCGTCCGAAGCCCGGAGAGCGCTGACACGAGCCC
>JAEYOB010000525.1 GCA_023412175.1 Pseudomonadota bacterium
GACCGGCGACGCCCGCGACGCGCAGCGCCAGCTCGCCGGCGCCGGCCTGTCGGGCGGCGAGGCGGTCGATTTCGGCCGCCCGGTGGACCTGCCGGAGGGCAAGCGCGACGCGCGCTTCACCATCACCCAGGTTGCGGCGGAGGCGACGCCGGGCGGGCGCATGTTCCTGTGCCAGCACCACACCCGTGACATGGTGTGGCGGCCCGAGCACCTGACGCACGAGAACGGCGCCACCGGCCTTGCCGCGCTGATCGTCGCCGCCGACGACCCGGAGGCGGTTGCCGGCCCCTACGCCCGGCTGTTCGGCACGCAGGTCGAGCCGCGCGGCGCCATCCGCGTGGTGCCGACCGGCAGCGCCCCCATCGTCGTGGCGCCGCCGTCGGTGCTGACGCATCTGTGGGCTGACGATCCGGTGCTGAACGCGCCGCGCCCGTGCTTCGCCGGCTTCGCGGTGCGTGTCGCCGACTTCTACAAGGCGCAGCAGGCCTTGCAGAAAAGCAAGTTCCCCGCCATCGCCGGGGAGGGCGTGCTGCGGGTCACCTCGCAGCACACGCACGGCGCCGCCGTTGCCTTCGCGGAAAACTTCGACCTGGCGCGCGTGCTGCCGGGATAAGGCGCTACTCCCCGATCCGCGCCGGGGCGCAGGGGCCGACGACCTCGCCAAGCACGCGCTTCAGCTCCATGGGGTGCAGCGGCTTGTGCAGGAAGGCGCAATGGCGGCGCTGGCCCTCGGTCAGCTCCGCCTGCCCGGTCTCGCCGGTCAGGACGATGGCCGGGATCTCCTGGCCGTAGATCTTGCGCACGCGGTCGATCACGTCGAAGCCCGTGACCTTGTTGGGCAGCCGCAGGTCGGTGAGGATCACGTCCGGCGGCCCGTCGAGCTGGTCCAGCCGCACGAACACCTCGCGGATGTCGCCGGCCGGCACCACCGTGCAGCCCCACCCCTCCAGGCTGAGCTGAAGGCCGGTCAGAACCATGGCGTCGTCGTCCACCGCCAGCACCCTGGTGCCGGCCAGCGGGCCGGTGGCGTGGCGGGGCTCCTCCTCCGACGGCGCATCCTCCTCCGGCTCGGCGAGTTCGCCCAGCGTCACCGAGAAGACCGAACCGCGGCCGACGCGCGAATGCACGTTCACCGGCGCCTTCAGCAGCGCCGACAGGCGGCGCACGATCGCAAGCCCCAAACCGAGCCCGCGGTTGGGGTCGCGCGCCGGGTTCTCCAACTGGTGGAACTCGTCAAAGATGGCTTCGGTCTGCGCCTCGGGGATGCCGAAGCCGGTGTCCCACACCTCGATCCCCACGCCGCTGCCGCGGCGGCGCAGGGCCAGCAGGACCTTGCCCTGCCGGGTGTAGCGGATCGCGTTGGAGAGCAGGTTGCGGACGATGCGCTCCAGCAGCACCGGGTCGCTGCGCACCAGTGCCGGGAACAGGCGCACCTTGATGCGGAGCCCTTTCTCCCCGGCCTGCGGCGCGAACTCCCTGGCGAGGTCGGTCAGCAGATCCTCAAGGTCGAACACCTGCGGGCTGGCCTTCACCGTGCCGGCGTCCAGCGTCGAGATGTCGAGCAGCGCGTTCAGCAGCTTCTCGCCCGCCGCCATGGCATTGCCGAGCAGGCCGGCGGTCTGCCGCGCCTTGTCTTCGGTGATCTGCATCTGCAGCACTTCCAGGAACAGCCGCATGGCCTGGAAGGGTTGGCGCAGGTCGTGGCTGGCCGAGGCGAGGAAGCGCGACTTGGCGGCGGCGGCGCGTTCGATCTCGGCGCGCATGTCCTCGGCGGCGCGCAGCGCGGTGCCGTCGCCCAGCGCGAGGATTCCATGGGTGCGGCCACGCTCGACGATGGGCACGACGCGCAGGCGCAGCGGAGTCTGGCCGTCGGGAAGCGGCAGGTCGACCGGCAGCCCGCTCTCCGGTGCGAAGCCGTCCTGGGCCATCAGCGCGCGGGCCACCGTCTCGAACGCCGGCCAGGCGTCGCGCAGCGCAGCCTGCGCCGGCTCCCCGGCAACGGGAGCGCGGCCGAGCAGGGCGCCCAGCGCGGTGTTGGCCTGCACCGTCGCCAGCGACGCATCCACGAGCAGTGCCGGCACACCGACGGCCTGGCAGATCCGCTGCGCGGTCTCCAGGCTGACCGGGGGGAACCTGTCCTCCCCGCGGGGGTGCTTGACCGGTTGGTGGGCGGTCACATGGGCCTCTCTTCCCTGACTGTCGGCGGCGGCACGCCAAATTCCTCCGCCACGACGTTAACGGACTGCCGCCCCGTCGTGGTATCACTCCTAGGTAGTATGATTTACCTATTGGTCGTATCGGCCATCAGCAAGCGGTCCTCCACGAAGAATTTGCTGCGCAGGAGCGCCATCATCTTCGCCTTGAGGATTTCCATGGGCCGCGACTTGCCGATGAAGTCGTCGGCACCGGCCTCCAGACAGGCGATGAGCTGCTCGTCGGTCTCCTGGCTGGTCAGCATCAGGATGGGGAACAGCACGCCGTGATCGCGGCGGTGCTGGTGGAAATGGCGGCAGAGCTGCACGCCGGTGGTCCCCGGCATAACCAGATCGAGCAGCACGCAATCGAAACCGCCGTAGTTCAGCGCCGTCTCCGCCTCCTCGGCGTTGCGGGCGATCAGCACGCGGCAGCCCTCGGCCTCAAGCTCCAGGCGCAGGAATTCCCGGTAGGTGACGCTGTCGTCCACCACAAGGATGCAGCCGCGGCGCAGGATGTCGGCCGGGCTGGGGGCGGCGGCGGCCGCAGCCGCCGGAG
>JAEYOB010000534.1 GCA_023412175.1 Pseudomonadota bacterium
CGTCGACGCCGGCCTCCGGCCACACCGGCGTCACCAGCGTCACCGAATCGGCGTGGCTGTCGAAGATGGCGACGATGCTGGGCCGCGTCATGATGGCGTCGGGGATGTCCAGCTCGTCCGGATTGTCGTCCGGCAGCCGCTCCATCAGCCGCACCATGTCGTAGGTGAGATAGCCGAACAGGCCCGCCGCCATGGGCGGCAGCTCGGCCGGCAGGTCGATGCGGCTCTCGGCGATGAGTGCGCGCAGCGTGTCCAGCGGCTTGCCCGGCAGCGGCTGGTAGGCATTGGCGTCGTAGAGCGCGCGGCGGTTGATCTCGGCGCCCTCGCGGCGGCAGCGCCACACCACGTCCGGCTTGAAGCCGATCACCGAATAGCGGTCGCGGCGCGAGCCGTGCCCGCGCTCGGCCGACTCCAGGAGGAACCCGAAGGGCCGCCCGTCCGCCAGCTTGAGGTAGGCGGAGACGGGCGTCTCCAGGTCGCTCACCAGCGTGGTCCACACCACCTGCGGCCGCCCGGCAACGTAGGCGAGGTCGAAGGCGGTGAAATCGGGCAGGACCTTCACGGGACGGACTCCGCTGGGGGTGTTACGGGGTGGCGTACATCTGGGCGATGCGGTCGTTGTACACCGTGACCGGGAAC
This sequence comes from Pseudomonadota bacterium, assembly GCA_023412175.1. GTDB lineage: Bacteria > Pseudomonadota > Alphaproteobacteria > Azospirillales > Azospirillaceae > Azospirillum. Next base: position 640 of record JAEYOB010000534.1, read on the forward strand.
TCCTTCTGGAGCGCCTGGGCGAACTCGTTCATCAGGTCGCCTTCCAGACCGCGCGTCACGGCGGCCTCGACCTGGGCGAGGTCGGCGTCCTTGGCGGCCGGATCGGCGGCGATGATCTCGCGGAGCCGGGCGACCAGCTGCGCGTCGCCCGAGGCGCCGGAGACCACGTCGTCGGGCTTCGCCTCGAACAGGCGGCCGACCATCTCCGGCGTCAGACCGGTGGCGTTCTGGGCGCTGCGGGTGAAGGGCTGAGTCATGGCGACGCTGGCGCCGGCCACGTCGGCCACCACCTGGGCGGCGGCGTCCTTGCTGGCCTTCAGCCGCTCGCCGACCTGCTTGGCGATTTCCGCGGCCTTGCGGGCGCGCTCGTCGTCCTGCCAGCCGGCGATCACCGCGTCGCGCACCTCGGCCAGCGGCTTCACCGCGGCCGGGGTGACGGAGTCGACGCGCACGGCGAAGAAGGCGCCGGACTTGCCCTCGGTCAGATGGCTCGACGCACCGGAACTCAGGCCGAAGGCGGTCTGGACGATCTGCGGCAGGTCGGCGCCGCCGGTCACCGCGGTACCGTCCGGGGCCTTGCCGGTGCTGTCCACTGCCGGGACCTTCACGAGGTTCAGGCCCTGGCCCTGCGCCAGATCCTCCAGCGTGGCGCCGCCGGCAAGGCGGTCGTCCAGGCGATTCGACGCCTCGTAGAGCTGGTCGATAGCGCGTTCCTTCTTCAACTCGGTGCGCAGTTGCTCCTTCACCTCGTCGAATGCCCGTTCGGAAGGCGGCTGGATGGCGGTGACCGACAGCACGTGCCAGCCGAAGGCGCTCTTCACCGGCTCGCTCACCTCGCCCTGCTTCAGGGCGAAGGCGGCGTCGCCGATTTCCGGCAGCTCATCCTTGCGGGTGTTGTCCAGGGTGACGGCTTCCGCGCCGTTCGCCTTGGCGGCGTCGGTCAGCGAGCCCGTCTTGGCGGCCTCGGCGACCGCCTTCGCCTTGGTCTCGTCGTCCAGCACCACCATGGAGAGGCTGCGGCGCTCGGGCGTGATGTAGTCGCCGCTGCGCTCGTCATAGGCTGTGCGCACCTGCTCGTCGGTGACCTCGACGTCCTTGGCGACGGCGTCGGCCGTCAGCTCGACGTAGGTGAGGCCGCGGAACTCCGGCGCGGTGAAGCGCACCTGGTGGTCCTCGTAGTAGCGCAGTTGCGCCGCCTCGTCCGGGGTGCCGACCTCCTTGACGCTGGAGTTCGGGATGGTGACGACCTCGGCCACGCGCTTCTCGTCGCGGTAGCGGTACAGATCCTCCACCAGCGGCTTTGGCGCCACCGTGCCGGCGCCGACCGCCGAGGCGATCACGCCGCGCGCGATCTCGCGCCGCATCAGCGCGGTGTAGCCCTGCTCCGTCAGGTTGTTCTGGCGCAGCACGGCCGCGAACTGGGCGCGGTCGAACTGGCCGTTGGCGGCGCGGAAGGACGGTTCCTCGGCGATGCGCTGACGGATCGTATCGTCGCCCACCAGGATGCCGGCGCGATCCGCCGCAAGGTCGTACAGCGTGCGCTGCACCAGCGTCGACACCGCCTGGTCGAGAAGGCCGAACTGGCGCGCCTGCTCCACCGTCAGTTCGCCGCCGAACATCGGGCGCAGACGGTCGATCTGGCGGCGGAACTCCGTGTCCAGGTCGTTGCGGGTGATCTCCACCTTGCCGACCTCGGCCACCACGTTGCTGGGGGCGGTCGATCGGTTGATGACGTCCTCGATGCCCCAGACAGCGAAGCTGGCGATGAGGTGGACGAACAGGATCTTGACGACCCACGAGCCGGCGGTGTTGCGGATGGACTGAAGCATGGTGCCCGGTAAAGCGCAGAAAAATCGGCCGGGATCGGCCAGGAGGCGCATCATAGGAAGCACGGGGAGGCGCGGCAACCGCCGATTTCCCCATGGCTTCGCCCGGTCGGGCGGGTTGAACGGGGCGGGGGCGCTAGCTAGACACAACGCCACACGACAACCCCGAACGGGAGGAATGGGTCCGCCATGGCCGCACGCCGCAAGCTGATCGCCGGAAACTGGAAGATGAACGGGCTCAAGGCGGAGGGGCTGCAACTCGCCTCCGACCTCGCCGGGCGCCAGAACGGCGCCCGGGCGGTGCCCTTCGACATGCTGGTCTGCCCGCCGTTCCCGCTGCTGTTCCCGGTGGGCGAGGCCATCAAGGGCTCGCCGCTGGCGCTCGGCGGCCAGGATTGCTCGCCCAAGCAGAAGGGCGCACACACCGGCGACACCAGCCCGGCCATGCTGAAGGACGCCGGCTGTGCCTACGCCATCGTTGGCCATTCCGAGCGCCGCCAGGACCACGGCGAGACCGACCAGACCGTCGCCGCCAAGGCCGCCGCCGCGCACCAGGAGGGCCTCGTCGCCATTGTCTGCGTCGGCGAGACCGAGGCCGAGCGCGAGTCCGGCAAGGCGCAGGAGGTCGTCGGCCGGCAGATCCGCGGCTCGCTGCCCGACGGCGCCAACGCCGATAACACCGTCGTCGCCTACGAGCCCGTGTGGGCCATCGGCACCGGCAAGGTCGCCACCCCGCAGGACGTGGCGGACATGCATGCCTTCATTCGCGAAGAGCTGCGCTCCCGCTTGCCGGATGCCGACAAGGTGCGCATCTTGTACGGCGGCTCGGTCAAGCCGGATAACGCCCAGCAACTGCTGGCGACCGACAACGTCGACGGCGCGCTGGTCGGCGGGGCGTCGCTGAAGGCGGACGATTTCTGGGCGATCGGCACCAGTTGCCGCTAGCATCCGGGGTGGATGCGCGTTAAAACGGCGGGGCTGCGCGCCCGGGTCCGGTAAGATGGACCCGCGGCGCGCTCTCGGTTTGGGCTATCGGCTTTCGGCTTGGGGATTAGACGTTCATGCATGCGGTGATTCTGGTCGTCCACCTTATGATCGCGATCGCGCTGGTCGGCGTGATCCTCATCCAGCGCTCGGAAGGCGGCGGCCTGGGAATCGGCGGCGGCACCATGGGCGGCATGACGACCGCCCGCGGCGCCGCGAACCTGCTGACGCGGACCACCGCGATCCTGGCAGCGGCCTTCATGACCACCAGCATCATCCTGGCGATCATGGCCGGCGGCCCGTCGCGTCCGACGTCGATCATCGACACGCTGCCGGAAACGCCGGCGCAGCAGGCCCCGGCGCCTGCCGCTCCGGCGCAACCGGCCCCGCCGGTCGCCCAGTAAAGCGGGAGCGGCGAGCAGCGAGGGTACAAGAGAGGCGGCCCCCCCGAAGCCGCCTCTTTCCTTTGGAGGGTCTTTTCCGACCCTCCGGATTCGGGGAACGGTTCAGGCTTGGGGTCTTCGGACAATCATGACTCGGTACATCTTCATCACCGGTGGCGTCGTCTCCTCGCTGGGCAAGGGCCTGGCCTCGGCTGCGCTTGGTGCGCTGCTGCAGGCGCGCGGCTACAAGGTCCGGCTGCGCAAGCTCGATCCCTACCTCAACGTGGATCCGGGCACCATGAGCCCGTACCAGCACGGCGAGGTCTACGTCACCGACGACGGCGCCGAGACGGATCTCGACCTCGGCCACTACGAGCGCTTCACCGGCGTGGCGGCGCGCAAGAGCGACAACGTCACCACCGGCCGCATCTACTCCAACGTCATCGCCAAGGAGCGGCGCGGCGATTACCTGGGCGCCACCGTGCAGGTGATCCCGCACGTCACCGACCAGATCAAGGAGTTCATCCGCGCCGACGTGACCGACGAGGACTTCATCCTCTGCGAGATCGGCGGCACGGTCGGCGACATCGAATCGCTGCCGTTCCTGGAGGCGATCCGCCAGTTCGGCAACGAGGTCGGGCCGGAGCGCGCGCTGTTCGTGCACCTGACGCTGCTCCCCTACATCCCGACTGCCGGCGAGCTGAAGACCAAGCCCACGCAGCACTCGGTGAAGGAGCTGCTGGGCGTCGGCATCCAGGCCAACATTCTGCTGTGCCGCGCCGACCGCCCGATCCCTGAGAACGAGCGCAAGAAGATCGCGCTGTTCTGCAACATCCGTCCAGAGCGCGTCATCGCCGCGCTGGACGTGGACAACATCTACCAGGTGCCGCTCAGCTACCACGAGGAAGGTTTCGACGATCAGGTGCTGGCCTATTTCGGCCTGCCGGCGAAGGGCGAGCCGGACCTGTCGCGCTGGAGCACCATCGCCGAGCGCGTGCGCAAGCCGCAGGGCGAGGTGACCATCGCCGTGGTCGGCAAGTACACCAGCCTGCTCGACAGCTACAAGTCGCTGGCCGAGGCGCTGACGCACGGCGGCATCGCCAACAACGTCAAGGTCAAGCTGGACTGGATCGATTCGGAGATCTTCGAGACCGACGGTGCCGTCCAGCGGCTTGAGCACGTCCACGGCATCCTGGTGCCCGGCGGCTTCGGCATGCGCGGCACCGAGGGCAAGATCCAGGCGGCCAAGTTCGCCCGCGAGCGCAAGGTGCCGTACTTCGGCATCTGCTTCGGCATGCAGATGGCGGTGATCGAGGCGGCCCGCAACATGGCCGGCATCGTCGACGCCGGCTCGACCGAGTTGGGCCGTCCCGGCAACCCGGTGGTCGGCCTGATGACCGAGTGGATGCGCGGCAACCAACTGGAGAAGCGCACGGAGGGTACCGACCTCGGCGGCACCATGCGGCTCGGCGCCTACGCGGCGAAGCTGCTGGAGGGCTCCAAGGTGGCGGAGGTCTACGGCTCGACCGAGATCTCCGAGCGCCACCGCCACCGCTACGAGGTGAACGTCTACTACAAGGAGCGGCTGGAGACCTGCGGCATGCTGTTCTCCGGACTTTCGCCGGACGGCGAACTGCCGGAGATCGTCGAGATCCCCGAGCACCCGTGGTTCATCGGCGTGCAGTTCCATCCGGAGCTGAAGTCGAAGCCCTTCGACCCGCACCCACTGTTCACCTCCTTCATCAAGGCGGCCATCGAGCAGAGCCGGCTGGTCTGATCCTTTTGCGGGGGAGGCGTTGCCTCCCCCGTTCCGCGTTCCAGCTTTCCCTTCCTGAAACGAACCCAGGGAGGGAAGGAAACCATGACCGACGTTACCATCGACGCCGCCGACGGCGGCCGATTCTCCGCCTATCTCGCCAAGCCCGCGAGCACGCCGGCACCCGGCATCGTCGTCATCCAGGAAATCTTCGGCGTCAATCAGGTGATGCGCGAGCTGTGCGACGGGTTCGCCGCACAGGGCTATCTGGCCGTCTGTCCGGACCTGTTCTGGCGGCAGGAGCCGGGCGTGCAGCTCACCGACAAGAGCCAGGACGAATGGAACCGCGCCTTTGTCCTGATGAACGGCATGGACCAGGACAAGGCGGTGGAGGATCTGAAAGCCACGCTCGGCTGGCTGCGTCAGCAGCCGGAATGCTCGGGCAAGGCGGGAACGGTCGGCTACTGCCTGGGCGGGCGGCTGGCTTTCATGATGGCGACGCGGTCGGCAGCGGATGCAAACGTCAGCTACTACGGCGTCGGGCTGGATTCGCTGCTGGGTGAACTGGACGGCATCACCAAGCCGCTGCTGATGCATGTGGCCGAACAGGACAAGTTCGTGCCGCCGGAGGCGCGCGAGAAGATCGTCGCCGCGGTGCCCCGCAACCCGCGCGTCACGCTGCACGTATACCCTGGCGTCAACCACGCCTTCGCCCGCGTCGGCGGCGAGCATTGGGACAAGAATGCGGCCGACCTTGCCAACCAGCGGACGGCGGCCTTCTTCAAGCAGCATCTGGGTTGACCGGGGGACCGATTCTCTGGGATGCAGAGGCCGGAGGGCGTCATGCCCTCCGCACGTCTTCAGGAGTTCGCCATGACCACGCCGCGCGCCGTCCAGATCGGCAACCTCACCGTCGCCAACGACCGGCCCTTCGTGCTGATCGCCGGCCCCTGCCAGATGGAGAGCCGCGACCA
>JAEYOB010000542.1 GCA_023412175.1 Pseudomonadota bacterium
GCCTGGGACCGCCCTACCGCTCTCGTCACGCCGTGCTTGTCCTCACGCGGCCTCAGGCAAGCCTGCGCCGTCGTCTTCGACCACCTCCTCCTCGGACGCGGCCATGCTGGGTGCCGGCGCCCTGTAGATGCTCAGCAGCCATCCGAGCAGCTGGTTCCAGTGGATGTTCCAGTACGTGCGCTCGCCGCCGTCGGAAAACACGTAGTAGGGGACGTGCTGCGCGAGGACGTCCAGATCGAGTCCATCCAGCCACTCCTGATCGCACTCCAGGATCTCGCTGGCCAAGTCCATGCAGCGCTCCGGGTCGCCGAACCACCCCGCCTCCGTCTCCATGGGCTGGTAGTCGATCCCCATCGCCCGGTCAGGCTCCCGCCGGAAGTAGTCGAGCAGGTAGGCGACCCCGTCCCTGGAGAAGGTCCTGCCTGCGTAGTCGGCACCGAGCAGGGCCGCAGGGTCGCTCGGGAGCCATGCGTCCAGATGCTCGCCCTTGATCTTGTCCATGTGTCTCATCCTTTTGGTGTGCCGCCCGCGCCTCCGCCGGAGGGGTCGAGCGGCTTGTTCATCCGTTCCGGGAGCGCCGGTCGCTGGCCGACCTCCCAACCGTCTGTTATGGGACGGTCGGCATTTGGCGCCCAAAGCGGGTGTTGGCGGCGGGTGGGGCCCGTGCCGTTACGAGCCCCTGCGGTCTCTCACCGTCACGCGAGCCGGCGCACCGCGCTCGCCGCTCCGGTCGGCGGCAGCCGCTCCCGCAGGCTTGGCCGGATCCGCACCCCCCTGTAGGTTACGGTGTTGTTGCTGTCGCCCCGGCGGGCTCTGTACAGCTTGCTGATCTGCCCGGACAGCCGCTTCATTTGCCATGGCGCCGCCGCCTCCCCCGAGTCCAGCCCGAGATCGGTTGCCACTTGGCGCAGGGCGCGCATGAGATCCTGGTTCCCCACGCTTTCCTGCGGCGCGGGCTCCAGCCACAGCCGGGCAACGATCTCGACCGGGTCGTCGCCATACTGGATCCGGACGATGTTCAGGTCGTGGCTCTCCGGCAAAGTGAACTGCCCCTGCTCCATCAACTGGCGGAAGGCCGCGACGACCCGGTTGATCACCCCGGGCGTTTCCAAGCGGATGGCCTCGAGGAGGTCCGGCCGGCGGTCGTGCGCCGCGACACCCTCACCGGTTTCCAGGACGACGAGACGGCGCTCGACGCCGTCGTGCCGGCCGGAGCCCGAGGAGAGGCCAGAGATCCGGGGAAGGTCGTTGCTGGCCCAAAGGTTGATCGCGCGCGGGCGGAAGGTAAACTCCTGCTTGTAGAGCCACCGTGCCCTCACGGGGTCCTGGGAGGAGACGCGCTTGAGGAGTGTCGCCGAAAGCGGCGTGCTGGTGTCGAGCTCGGTGATCGTGTTCAGCCGGGCCCCCACCAGCGTGGCCATCGAGGTCTCTTTGCCCCAGCGCTGCGGCTCGACGTGCGACACCGCATCTGCGGGCATCAGCCCCTCGACCACGGCGATCGCGGTGTTCTTGCCCGAGCCGGGAGGACCGACCAGCACGACCGCGGTCCGAGCCTCGTCCTGCGGCGGTCGCGCGCCGAACAGCGCGCACCCAGCCGCTTGCAGGTACACCTGTCGGCTCGCCGCGCAGGCCGGGAACAGCCGCTCCAGGAAGGCATCGAAGACCGGTGCCTCGGCGTCAGGGTCGAAGTCGTGCTCGAGCCGGAAGCGGGCGCGGTGAGCCGGGCTGTGGTCGACCAACTCGGGTTGGTAGGTGCCGAGAGTTAAGTGGAGGACGCCGTTGCGCATTGGAACCCTGGGCGGCGCTTCCGCAAAGAAGCCCTCGTGCTTCACCTTCGCGCACACACGCTGGAAGGCGGCCTTGCGCTTTGCCTCGGTGTTCAGGACCGGCATCCGGCTGAGCGCATCAATGGAGCTCATGACGAGGTCGGTCGCGTTCTCGTACACCCCCGCCCTGGCTGTCGTTTCCACATCGTCTTGGTCACAGTAAACGTAGATGTTTCCCTCATCGCACACCACGATCGGGTGGTCGTCCGTCGCAGCCGCCGCTTCACTCTTGATGAGCTGGATGAAGTAGTCCGCGACCGCCTCGGTGTCCCGCAACAGAACACCCTCCTCGGTGGTGTTGCATGCATCCTTGCCGGCCGCGTCCATCGCGAGCTTGCCAGCCCCGGTGCTCTCGGCGAGAGCCTTCTTGAGAACCTCGGTCTGAGCGCCGGTGCAACCAACCCGCGAGGCACGCAGAAGGATCTTGCCCGCCGCATCCAAGTCCATCGGCTGGACCTCCCGCGCCTGCGTGTGCAGCCTCTCGAAATTATCGTCTTCTTCCACGTTCGCTCTCCATGGGCAAACATTGTCAGACAAGCCCGCTCCAGTGGCAGGGGGCCGCGACCCGGCGAGCCGCGGTGTGGGCTTGCTCAGTGTGTGAGGTGGCAGGTCGACGTCGTCGACCGCGCGTTCTTCGCGTGGCATTGAGCAGGCCGACCAGCGGCCTCTGATGGTGGGAGGGTCCTAGACCCTGCGTCGTTATGCCCCCGCATGTATCGCGGTGGCGGCCCCGAAGGGTTCGCGGATAGAGTAGCGGAGCACCCCGTCGGGCAGCTCCATGTCACCTGGGGTCGGGCGCGGCGGGTGGCCCGGTGCTGCTGGCAACCAGCAGAACGCAGATGCCTTGGCTAATCCAAGGGCTTGACGATCGAGGATGGCTCAAAGAGCCAATGTGAGTTGCGTCAGTCGCTCCGAATGGGCTCCTCCTCAGCTGTGCTTCAAGAGCATATGCACCAAATCACCATACCTGTCAATGGATGGCCGGAAAATTCTAGCGTTCATCAAGTTAGCGCACCATGGCGCCTCCATCATCGGCGCCATGTTCTTCCGCTTACTTCAGAGGAATCTATCGGTCTTGAGGCGTTTCCCGCGCTAGGCGGCTAAAACCCCTCGGTCTCCGCTTGGTGGGGTGATCGCTCCATTCATCTGGCCGCGGCGGAGGCTGCACGCAGGCGGTGGCGACGCTCAGTCAAACCGCTCTCGGCCGTCGGTGACGCTTCACTTCGGGAGGTAAGGGAGGGAACGCGGCCATCAGCCGCGCACCCGCCCCTCCCTCAGACGGCAATCTGCTCGTGCATGAGATCAGCGTCGCCAGGAAGAGCTGCGTCGCGGTGTCCGGGGAAAACCGCCGGCCCACAGACAAAACGGCTCAGACGACGCTTTCGATGTAGGGGCAAGATGGTGCACGTGCGCTGCTCCCGTGGTTTACGGCCGTCCACCTTGATCGCAGGTGAAGCCCTTTCAGCGCCAAAGCACCGCAGTCGTCACAACACTTCATTGGAGCGATACGCGCCACGAGCGGCACTGGTCCCTACGGGGACGCTCGCGGGGCTCCTTATTCTTCCATACATGAGGAGATCATAATGTCTCACCGCAAGAGCGTGGCGGGCCACGCCGTAGAAACCACGCGCGAAGCCAACACTATTCCTCGGCTCCTCCGGCCGGCAGAGGTCGCCGACGTCCTCGGCGTGAGCGAGCGCACGTTGGAGAGGTGGCGGATGGATGGCGAGGGGCCCCAGTTCATCAGCATGTCGCGCAAGACCATCCGCTACAGTGCTGGCGCGGTCGAGGACTTCATCGACGGTCGTCTGAAGGAAAACACCGCGCAGTAGGCATCGGCGATCGTGTGGTCCCTCCCGCCTCAGCTTGCTTCAACATGGCTGACAAGCGATGTCCCCGTCCCGGGTGGTGATCTCGCTGAGCCGCGCCAGCGGCATCTTCGGGCTGCCGAACGCAACGACCCCCATCCACAGACAGATATCATGCCCATGAGCAGGTGCGCCCTTGGCCCGCTCGCTCGACCTCGCCATCCCGCTCTTCCAACACGTCGACAAGGCCCCGGACCTGACCAGGTCCGGGGCCTCTGTCGTTCTCCCTGGAGGTCAACCGCATGATCGCCGTCGACGACAAGGACATCATCTTCACCCGCCACACGACTGGCGGACGCTTCGTGCTGTTTTGCTCAACGGACCTGCCGACCGGCTGCCCGCTGCCCTGGTGGTCAGCCATGATGGACACTGGTGGCGATGGCGCCGCGATCCTGACACGGGCGGACGAGAGCTGCGGCCCGACCGGCTGGACGCTGCTGGCCCTGCTCACCGTCGCCACCGAGCGCGCCCGGGCCGAGGTCGCGGTCCGCCGCTCGATGCTGCTCACCGAGGCCATCCACCATCTGGACGCGGCCGTCGCGCTTGAGCGGGCTCGGCGCGGTGGGCTGCCCGTGGCCGACTGCGTCGTCCTCCACCCCGCCGGCCCGGGTGCCGGCTGGCCGTGGCTGGTGGCTGAGTTCGGTGACGAGACCCTGGCGTTTGCCGCCACTCTGACCGGCGACGGCGTCGACGGCGTGCCGCTGGAGCTGGTGCTGCTAACGGTCGATCAGCTCGTCACCGACGCGGTCAAGGCGCTCCCCGATCAAGGCTGCCTGGGCGGCATTGCCGTGCACGTCGGAAAGGCCCTCCAGGCCATCGCCGCGCGCGACCAGTTCGTGCGCTCCCGGCCCACTCCTCCCACGCCGCCACCGGCCATGGAGGCGTGATCCGTGATCGACAACCGCAGTGATTGCGGCGTCGCTGGTGCCCTCACTAAGCGCGGAGTCCTGCACGGGCGTTTCGGGCTGTGCATCGGACGTGACAGCCACGTCATGACCGCCCGTCTGCGTGACCCCGGCGTGGGCATCCCGTCGCCCACGAGCTGAACGGCCCCGGGCTTCTGCACAGGCGAGCGCCGAAAACTCGATGCGCAGCCGCGCCCCCGCGCGAACAAGCAATTGAGCGGGT
>JAEYOB010000850.1 GCA_023412175.1 Pseudomonadota bacterium
ACACCGTCTAATTCGCCGGCAGCGTCAGATGTGTATAAGAGCCCGGTATCGCCCCCCGGGCGGGCGCGGGCGCCGGCGGGGCCGACGGGAACCAGCAGGACGATGCGCGGGACGCCGGCCTGCCGCAGGGCGCCGGCCAACGACTCCAGCATCGCATCGCCCAGCCCGGCGGTGGCGTCCACCAGTGCGGCGTCCGTCGGCTTGGCGAGGGCGGCGTCCCTGGCCTCCGCCTCGTCGGCGGCCTCCACCACCTCCGCACCCCAGGACGCGATCTGGAGGCGGAGCGTGGCGCGGTTCATCGGGCACGCCTCGACCAGCAGGATGCGCCGGCCGGCCAGCACCGGCGGCGCCGGGGCGGTTCCCGGCAACCGTTCCAGCGGCACGGTGAACCAGAAGCGGCTGCCCTGGCCGGGGGTGCTGTCGAAGCCGATGCTGCCGCCCATCAGCTCGACCAGCCGTTTGGAAATGGCGAGTCCCAGGCCGGTGCCGCCGTAACGGCGCGACAGCACGGGGGCCGCCTGGGTGAACTCCTCGAACAGGTAGGGATGCGCCTCGGCGGGGATGCCGATGCCGCTGTCCGTCACGTCGAAGCGCAGGCGCTCGCGCCCCTCCTCGTCGGGGCCATCGGAGGTGACGGTGACCGAGACGCCGCCCTCCTCGGTGAACTTCACCGCGTTGCCGGCGAGGTTCAGCAGCACCTGCCGCAAGCGCCCGGCGTCGCCCCGCAGGCTGGCCGGCACGGTGGCGGGCACCGCAACGGACAGGCCGATCCCCTTGGCCACCGTGCGGGGGGCCAGCAGATCCAGGGCGCTCTCCACCAGTTCCACCAGATCGAAGCCCGAACATTCCAGGTCCAGCTTGCCGGCTTCCATCTTCGACAGATCGAGGATGTCGTTGAGGATCGCCAGCAGCGCCTCGCCCGACGCGCGTGCGGTCAGCGCGTAGGTGCGCTGCTGCTCGCCCAGCGGGCCGTCCAGCAGCACGCCGATCATGCCCAGCACGCCGTTGAGCGGTGTGCGGATCTCGTGACTGATCATGCGCAGGAAATCGGACTTGGCCTGGCTCGCCAGTTCGGCCTGCTCCTTGGCGAGGCGGAGCTGCGCCTCGGCCTTCCGGTAGGTGGTGATGTCGTGCACCGACACGATCGCGACGGTGCGCCCGCGATAGGCGACGTAGCGCGTCTCGCCCCCCACCACGTAGTGCTTGCCGTCCGCGCGCCGGCCGGTGATCTCGAAACGGGTCTGCGTCCGTTCCGTCAACTGCCGCAGCCCCTTGGGATGGTCCTCCGGGGCGACGAGGGTGATGATGGGCCGGCCGATCAGCTCGTCGGCGCCGTAGCCGGTCATGGCGGCGGCGGTGCGGTTGGCGTCGATGATGATGCCGTCCTCGTGCACGATGATGGCATCGGTGGTGGCGTCGGAGAGCTGGCGGAAACGCTCTTCGCTTTCGCGCAGCGCGGTCTCGGCCTGACGGGCGGCGGTGATGTCCGTGTAGGTCATCAGCACCGCGCCATCGTTCAGATGCGTGGCGAGGATCTCCAGGACCACGCCGTTCGGCCGGGTGCGCTCGATCCGGCCGCCGCGGGCGGCGATGGCGTGGCGCTGTGCCACCAGCTCGTCCAGGTCGCCGGAGCCGAACTCGCCCCGTTCGGCCAGCCGGCGCAGGAACGCGGCCGAATGCATGCCGACCGTCAGGTAATCCGGCGGCAGATCCATCACCGCCTCGAAGCGGCGGTTCCAGGTCAGCAGGCGTCCGTCGGCGCTCCACACCACCAGACCCTGCGTCATGGCGCCGAAGGTTGCCTCCAGCACCGCCGACTTCTGCGCCAGCTCCTGCTCGCGCCGCTTCAGCTCGGTGATGTCGGTGCGCAGGCCGACATAGCCGCCATCGCTGGTGCGCCGCTCGGTGATCTTCAGCCAGGGGCCGTCCGCAAGGCGCTGCTCGATGGCACCCGACGGGTTGCGGTGCTGCTCCAGCCGGCGGGCGATCCACGGTTCGGGGTCGGCGGGATCGCAATCGGCGTACTGTCCACACCGCACGCCGGCACGGATCAGCTTTTCGAAGGAAACGCCGGGCAGGGTCTCGGCCGTCCCGTAGATTTCGCGGTAGCGCGTGTTGCAAAGAACCAGGCGGTCGTCCGCATCGTACAGCGCGAAGCCTTCGTTGATGGCTTCCACTGCTTCGGACAGGCGGCGGTGGGCGGCGGTGGCGCGCTCTTCGGCCTCCTGCGCGGCGGCGCGGGCGCGGGCGGCGGCAACCGATTCACGGACCAGCAGCGTGACCAGCAGGATCGAGGCGATCGCCGGCCCGACTAGTTCGAACAGCGCCGACCACAGGACGCTCTCGTTTTCGTGTTCTCCGGGACCGATGAAGTGCAGGAGGTCGTGCGCGACATCCCCCAGCACCAGCACCAGGGCAACCAGGATCAGCAGGCGTCGGCGGGCGGCTGGGGACATCGGAAGGCTCCGGCGGGTCCGCGGCCGCGTGCAGCGGTCGCCGCGGCCAATACTAATCGGCTTCACGCGCGATGGGAATTCCCGGGGTGGGTGATGACCGCTGCTTGCAACCGGCGTTGTCCAAGCATCCGGCCGAGGATGCCGTGCCGCGGTCCCAGCAGCACCGCCAGCGCCAGCAGCCCGCCCGACGCAACGGCGATCATGCCGGCGGCGCTCAGCGACTGCTCGGATCCCAGCCAGGACGGCCCGAACGCCGCGCCGACGTAGCCCAGCACCCCCGCCGCCGCACCCAGCGCCGTGCTCAGCACCAACTGCGTGGACAGCCGGTCGGTGAGCAGGCGGGCCGCCGCGGGCGGCGCGATGAGCATAGCGACCACCAGGATCGACCCCACCGCCTCGAACGCCGCGATGGCGGTGGCGGCGGTGAGCAGGAGCACCCCGTAATGGAACAGCCCCGGCCGCAGCCCGAGCGCCCCGGCCAAGCCAGGATCGAAGGCCGCGATGGTCAGTTCCTTGCGGAACAGCAGCACACCGGCCAGCACCACGGCGAACACCGCGGCCAGCGTCACCACCTGACGCGGCAGGTCCGCCCACACCCGTGGCTCCAGCAGCGACGACCAGCCGGTGGGGGCCAGCCACAGGATGGTCTCCAACTGGCCGTACAGCACGCAGTCGGCATCGAGGTCCACGGCGCGCGCCGGCCCCTGTTCGATCATCACCACCCCGGCGGCGAAGAACAACGTGAACACCACGCCCATCGCCGCCCCGGCCTCCAGCCGGCCGAGGCGCCGGATCGCCTCGATCAGCACGCCGGCCAGCGCCGCCGAGACCAGCGCCCCGGCCATCATCGGCAGCGTGTCGCGCGAGCCCACCAGCAGGAAGCCGCCGACGATGCCCGGC
>JAEYOB010000852.1 GCA_023412175.1 Pseudomonadota bacterium
ACACCGTCGAGGTCCTCGAGCTTGATCAGTGGTTGGCGCTTCTGATCATCGGGGACCTCGACCCCTTCACCCCCGCACCCAGCTCACCGGCGAGCCGTCACCCCCACCGGAAGTCCGAAGAGCCGCTTTAGGAGTTCGATCTTGGATTGTGGATAGCGCTCTGACCTGCGGAACTACATGCAGGTAGTTCGTGTGGGGACCCCGTTCCGGGGCGCTCGCTGACCACACGCTGACCACGGATCGCAGCCGCCGACGTGCCGCAGACTCCACGACGCAGCCAAGCCGACTCCGCCACTCAAGCTCAGCCATCTGCTCGCCCGTCCCCTAGGGCCGGCGCCCGGCACCTCATTCGAGTCGACTCCGAACGGCGCTCAACGAGGCAGGCGATGGCCGGCCTCGACGCCTAAGACACTCCCTCACCGACGAGGCAGCCCGGTCGGACTCCACTGCGGGACGCCTCTGGACACCGGCTCGACGCAGCGCGTCAAGCCACACCACCGCCGACCCGATACCTCCGTTCGAGTTCGCTTTCATCAGGAGCACGGGATTATTCAGGACAAACAGCCTTGCGTCACAAAAAAGGCGTCCGGCCACTCCCCGGGACGGTGACGACTCCTCTACAGTCCCCACGTGCGCTACCTCGACACAGGGTCAAGAGATCCGAACGCGGCTGTCGGCAACTGGCTCAAGGCCGTCCTGAGCGGTGGCGACGTCATAGCCCTTAGGCTCCAGTCAGGCTACTTCGGCCCGGAGCCACTGGGGTACCTCGAGCCTGTTCTCCGCGACCTCGCTGGTGCCGACGGCCAGACGTCGATCCTCGTAGGGTCGAACGGGGGACAGACGGCGCGCGAGACGGTCGAGGACCTGTTGCGGCTTGCGGGCCCAGCTCGAGTGAACTTGCGGATCGGAATTGCGTCCTTCTCCGACGGACTCTTCCACCCAAAGGTCTATCACGTCATGCGATCCGACGGATCGATGGCAGCGTACGTAGGATCAGCCAACTTCACGCATCCCGGACTTAGCGGCAAGAACATCGAAGCCGGTATCACGCTCGACACGAACGACGGTGACTCGCCAGGGGTCCTGATCGAGATTCTCGACTCTATCGACCAATGGTTCAATACAGACCGAACCGGCTTTTTCCCGGTCAGCAACCCCAGCGACCTTTCGCTGCTAGTTGCCGACGGCATCCTCGGTGCACCGAGGCCAGCGCGTGTCGCAGCGAGGCCCACGCCCAGCGGGAGGGTAGGCAGAGCCCTCACGGCCCTCTCTGGATTGGTGCGATTGCCAGCCATCTCGACGCACATGGCGGCCCCGCCGCCGGCATCCTCGTCAACAAACACCAGCGCGCCAGTCGGTGCCCCCGTGGCTCCGCCCTTCGTCGATTCGTGGAGCAAGACACTTCCCGTATCCGACGCTCAGCGCAAGCCAGATGGCAACCAGAGCGGCGTCGTCGCGCTAACCCAAGCAAATCGTCGCGGACAGATAGATCAGACCACATACTTCCGCAGCGACCTGTTCGGCGGCCTGATTTGGCAGCAGACGCCGACTCGAACCGGACATATGATGGACGTTACACACGTGACAATGCACACGACGGTCCTAGGCAACTACTTGGGACAACTCGACTTCGAAGTGACCCATGACAACGGGAGAGAGTCGGCACAGCACAACTACACCGCCAAACTGTCCT
This sequence comes from Pseudomonadota bacterium, assembly GCA_023412175.1. Lineage (GTDB taxonomy): Bacteria > Pseudomonadota > Alphaproteobacteria > Azospirillales > Azospirillaceae > Azospirillum. The sequence goes on from JAEYOB010000852.1 coordinate 1,694, forward strand.
TGCGGCCGATCCGCGCCGACTTTGACCGCGTTGACATGACGGGCCGCACACTTGAGATCGGGCGCGATGCTGCCGGCGTCTACTGGCTCGAGATTCGATAGTCAGCTTCGCCGCACCAGGAGCCCCGTCACCTCTTACCGCGACCCATTCGCCTGCTGCGCATCCTCTGCCAGACCTCCCGCATCGACGAGACGTCCGCCGGGTTCAGTCCGACCTTTTCGATCAAGACGCCCTGGTCGACCAGGTCCAGTGCCTCTTCGAAGCGCTGCTCGCGGATCAGGTCATCTGCCTTGGCACTCAGCCCCTCTGGCACAAGGCTCGGGTCGGGGACGGGCAACTCGCCACACTCTGACGGCTCCATCTCCAAGAGACCCCCGCCGTAGCTGCGGCCGATCACCTCGGACATCGCCAAGGTGACGGAGTTGAACGCCGCAGCGGAGAGTTTCTCGATATCAACTCCTGGCTTAGCGAAGACGCGGTGAACTGTGTCGGTGCTCGTGGCGCCCGCCTTGTTCGCCGCAATCCGCAGGTGAGACGAGACCTGGCGAAGCATGAAACCGTCCGGAACGGAGACTGAAGGGACTACCCACCACTCGTTCCTAATTCTGCACTTGAACCCGGTATCAACCCCCTCCTCCTCGCCTTCGGCGATGTACCTTGCGAGGGTCGGCGCCCTGGTCAGATCGACATTCGACGGCACCGCGAGCAGATGTGTCCTCGCACCGTTCTCGGATTGCTGGATGAGGTCCTCTGCGCGATAGGTCAGTCCGGTCATCTGAGCGCTGCGAGCGAGGAGCGGCTTCGTCCATTCTGCCAATCCTCGCTGCGTGACGTCCGACTGTGTGAGACAGAAGAACGAGTTGCGTCCGGTTACAACTCCGACGTTTGTGGTCGCGTAGGTAGCGAGGGGAGCCATGCGGTCGTCAGCCCGTAACTGCCGGACAAGTTCGATCGCCTCCGTGCCCAGGTAGTACTTCGTCCACTTCTCCGTCTCGTGCAAGTGGGCACGCGCGGCCGAAGTCTCGAGAGAGGCGCTGGCGAGCGCGCCGGCGTCTGGGACCTCAACAGTGTTGATGCGAGCCGGTCCAGCCCCCCGAGTAGCGAGGAGTAACACGACCTCCTGGAGGAGGCCAGGGAAGACGAGCTTCTCGAAGGATACGAGAGTAATCTCTGAGCATTCGTCGACGAGATAGGCCCGAAGCTGAGCGGCGTACCCCACCTGCATCAGTTCTGCGGGGATGACGAGACCTACGCGCCCTCCCAGGCGGACGGCCATAATCGAGGCAACGACGAAGGGAACCCAAGCGTTCGTGAGTTTGGAGGGCCGCATACCCTCACCGCGCATAAGCCCAAGGGCACGGTCGCGCGACTCGTGCTCCCACGAGCCGAACCGAATGTAGGGAGGATTTCCAGCGACTCCGTCGAAAGTGCCATAGCGCTCAGGGGTGAACCACCGGAAGAAGTCGGACGCCACGACGTCGACGCCAGTCGCTGCGCGGGCTTTCGCCGCTTCAGCCTCGAACAACTCGACACCCTCTGGACTTGTCCAAGGCTGGACGAGGTGCGCGAGAACGGCACCGTCTCCGCAAGCAGGCTCAAGCACCCGGGGCCCGGCGCTCAGCACCCACGTCGCGAGGAAGCTAGCGATGCGAGTCGGCGTGTAGTAGCCGCCGCGCAGCTTTTCCCCCTGGGGCTCGGCCTTCGCCGCAAACTTCTGCATGGACGCATCCTCTCCCGCACCACCGACAACGTCGGCGTGCTCGAGCCATGCCTGTGGACAACTCGGGGGGCAGCGGCGTGTGGACTTCCCGCCACCGGGCCCAGGCCGTACGACGGCGTTGGCACTTCCACCGCAGGCGCATCACGTCACACGCCCTGAGGCGAGGTCAGGGTATCCGGACTGCCTCTGCTCGCCTGGTTGCGCCACGCAGGAGCTGCCCTGGGTACAGCTGGGATGACTCCGAGGCGATCGGGGCTACCACGGGCACGCGGACTTCAAGGTCCTTACTCCGGCGGCCAGCGCCAACGCCAACGTTCCCCTCGAGGCGATCGCCCAGGTCTTCATTCGGAAGGGGCCTTGCGGCGGGGCAGGGAGGACGGCCCAGTGCCCGATCGAGCTGGGCACCGCAGGCTGGATGCAAGAGGAGTCGCGGCCGTCATCGCCGAAGCCCGCCCGCGGACGATAGGGCACAGCGTCGACCCGGGTGGCGGCGACGGTGCTCAACCGAGGTCTCGTGCGGCGCCTCGTAGTGGGGCAGCACTCCGCTCAGCCGGTCCCGCGAGGCGCGGCAAGCAGCATCATCCGCGACCGACTGCCGCCGCTCGCTCTTCCTTCGTCCCTTGCCGGTCCCCCGGGGAGCGTGCCCGACGGAACTTGGCTGACGCCCATGCCCAGGCTTGGCGCGCACCGAACCCGATCGCGAGGAGCCAGAAGGCGGCGGCGAGCAGGCCAGCAACCGAGGTCGCGATCAACAGGGCGTACCTCGTCTGTTCGATCCAGAACGGCTGGGGGGCGAGCCCATACGGGTCGGACGGAACTGCCGAGAAGGCCAAGAGGAGCACCCAAGCGCCGAAGGCAAACCACGAGCCGACGGTCCAGAGCTGTGCGAACCGCCGGTCCGCCCTCCGCGCGGCAAGGAGCGACCTGGTCGCGGCGGCGATGTGCTCCTCGAGCGCATCGCGCGCGTCGCCCTTGGGCAGCGCCTTCCAGAGTTCGGCATCCCGCACGATTCGCGCCCGATGGCGGTCGTCTTGGGTCAATCCGGTGAGCCTTGCCAGCAACGCGACCACGACGGAACCGATCACGCCCACGGCAGCGACGAGCATCTCCACAGCGACCCATCGACGCCCTGGGCGCGCCTCTTGAGCCCATGTGCTCGCGCTGCCCCGAGGCGGCCGCGAGGCACATGGCGTCGCTGAGCGGGCGTTGGCCCCGCCGGCGAGTCGCAGCGACCCCACGTTGGTACGCCCGCTGGCACACCTCTACCTGAACGCCGTCGCGGCGGCAGGTGCGCATCTTCTCCCCCGCTGCGGCACACCTGCAGGTAGCGACGGCGTCGCGAGGGGAGGTGGTCCGGGTGATGTCGATGCACAAGCTGACGGCTGGAGACGGGTACGCGTACCTGACCCGGCACGTGGCCGCGGGCGATGCCGGCCTCGACGCCGCGGCATCGCTGACCGCGTACTACGAGCAGACCGGCAACCCTGCCGGCCGCTGGTACGGCGCGGGCCTCGCTGGGCTCGGCGACGAGAAGCACCGGTTCCGCCCCGGCGACGGCGTCACCGAGGCCGCGATGACGGCCGTGTTCCGCGACGGCGTCGACCCGCTTACCGATGACGCGCTCGGCCGGCCCTATAGCCGATTCGATGACGGGAAGCGCCACGCCGTCGTCGGCTACGACCTGACCTTCACCGCGCCGAAGTCCGTCTCCGTTCTCTGGGCGCTGGCCGATGACGCGACCCGGGTCATCGTCTATGACGCGCACCGGGCGGCGTTGGCGTCATCGCTGGAGTTCGTCGAGCAGCGCGTCATCCGCACGCGCACCGGCGAGGCGGGGCGTCGTCAGGTCCGCACGCGCGGGATGGTCGCCGCGGCGTTCGACCACTGGGACACCCGGGCCGGGGACCCGAACCTGCACACCCACGTCGTCATCGCCAACAAGGTTCAGGGGCCCGACGGCGCATGGCGCAGCTTGGACGGGCGGACCGTGCACGCCGCGGTCGTCACCGTGTCCGAGCTCTATGACGCACTGCTGGCCGACGAGCTCGCGCGGCGGCTGCCGGTGGAGTGGTCGATGCGCGACCGCGGCCTGCGACGGAACCCGGCGTTCGAGGTCGACGGGATCGGCGAGGACCTGCTCGCGCACTTCTCGACGCGGGCCGAGGCGATCCACTGCGCCGAGCAGGAGTGGCTCGCCCAGTTCGAGGCGACCCACGGCCGCGAGCCGAGCCGGGTGGAGACGACGCGGGCGCGCCAGCACCTCACGCGTGCGACGCGGCCGCCGAAGACGGTCCGCCCGCTGGCGGACCTCCTGGTCGACTGGGCGAACCGCGCTCGCGCGCTGACCGGGCTCGAACCGCGCGACCTGGCCGCCCGGGCGCTCGCCGGCACCTACGGGCGGGCGTTGCACGCGCATGACGTCGGGCCGGAGGTGCGGGCGGCGATGGTCGCCCAGGTGCTCGATGACGTGTCGACGCGGCGGTCGGTGTGGACGACGTGGAACCTCGGCGCCGCCGCTGTCCGGGCGTCGAAGCTGCTGCGGATGGCGTCGCCGGCGGAGCGGCGGGCGCTGCTCAACAGGATCACGACCGACGCGGCGGAGGCGTGCGTGCATCTGGACGACAACCGCGATCCGATGACGCGGCGGGCCGGGGAGTCGCTGTTCACCTCGACCGAGCTGCTCGGCGCGGAGAAGGTGCTCATCGACGCAGCCGAGTCCACCGGCGCCCCGCACCGGCCGGCGGAGATGCTCGGCGCCATCCCGCTGCGCACCGAGCACCACCTGGGCTCCCTCGCCCCCGATCAGCGCACGGCCGCCGAGGCCGTCATCACCTCCGGTCGGCTGCTCGACGTGCTGGTCGGGCCGGCCGGGTCGGGCAAGACCACCACCCTCGCCGCGCTCACCTCCTTCTGGGGACACGGGATCGGATCAGTCGTCGGGCTGGCGCCGTCGGCCACTGCCGCAAGGGCGCTGGCTGAGTCGCTCGGGGTGCCGTGCGAGACGACCGCGAAGTGGCTGCACGAGTCCACCGGCGACGGCGCCACCGCCCGCGCCCTGCGCTACGCCGACGCCGTTGCCCGCAAGGCAAGCCGCGACTACCGGGAGCAGCGGGCGGCCAACGATGAGCACTGGCGGCTGCGCGCTGAGCAGGATCAGTGGCGGTTCTCCCCTGGGCAGCTCGTCATCGTCGACGAGGCATCCCTCGCCGACACCCGTACCCTCGCCGCGATCGTCGAGCAGGCACGCGTGGCGACGGCGAAGGTGCTGCTCGTCGGGGACCACCTGCAACGCGGATCCGTCGACGCCGGCGGGGCGTTCGGGATGCTGGCCCGCCGCGGACCCACCGCCGAGCTCACCAGCCTCTGGCGGTTCAGCAAGCCGTGGGAGGCGCGGGCCAGCCTCGAGCTACGCCGGGCCCACCCGACCGCGCTCGACGCGTACGAGGCCCACGGCGCCATCACCGCGGGCGACCACGACGCGATGCTCGACACCGCCATCGAGGCCGTCACCACCGCCAGCCAGCATGGCCGCGTCGGGGTGCTCCAGGCGGTCGACAACCGCACGGTCCGCGAGCTCAACGCCCGCATACGCGCAGACCGCATCACCACCGGCGACGTCGCGCCTGCTGGGGCGAGCCTGCACGACGGGCTAAGTGCCGGCGTCGGCGACCGGATCGTCACGCGGCGCAACCACCGACGCCTGACCACGGCGGACGGGTTCGTGCGCAACGGCGCCCTGTGGGACGTCACCGCCGTCCTGCCCGATGGATCCCTCCGCGTCCGGCCCGCCAACCACACCGGAGCGGCCACCGTCCGACTCCCCGCCGACTACGTAGCCGAACACGTCGAGCTCGGCTACGCCACCACCATCGCCCGCACCCAGGGCATGACCGTCGACGAGACCCACACGATCGCCACCCCCGGCATGCGCCGCGAAGACCTCTACGTGGCGATGAGCCGCGGCCGCCATGCGAACCGCGCCTACGTCGTCGTCGACCAACCAGACCCGGAGTGCCTGCCCGGCCACACGCCGTCGTCGGGCCGGGAGGTGCTCGAGCAGATCCTCGCGACCAGCCACACCGAGCCCAGCGCCACCGAGACCTGGGACACCTACCACCCCGGCCGCGCCGCGCCCATCGTGCCGCCCGTGCATCCACAGCAGCCACAGAACCCCTGGCCCCCACAGCCTGCGCCGCATCTCTTGACCGCGCCGCCGCCGTCGTTCGCCGATGGACCGGTGCTCGGTCGCTGACCACCGCCACACCAACCCAACAGAAGGAGAAGGTCATGACCACCACCGCACAGCACACCGCCCCCGCCACCCCGGCCCGGCAGTACTACCGCGTGAAGGACGCGGCGCGGGTGCTCGGGGTGCCGCCCCGGACGCTGTACCACCTGGTCGAGCACGAGCAGATCCCCTACCGGCGGCTCGGCACGGTGATCCTCCTCCCGGCGGCGTGGGTCGAGCGCGAGCCGACGACGCCGGTGAAGCGGCGCTGATGTCCGTCACCAGGCGGGCGCTGCCGTCGGGCAACGTGACGTGGCGCGCGAAGGTGTTCTTCGAGGGCCGGGTCATCGCGCAGCGGTCGTTCGGGCGCCGGGTCGATGCCAAGCGCTGGGAGGCCGATCAGCTCGCGAAGCTGGACGCCGGCTCGTGGATCGACCCGGCGCGCGGGCGGATGACGTTCGCGGCGCTGGCCGAGGAGTGGCAGGCCTCGCGTGGTCACCTGGCGGTGCGCAGCCAGGAGACCACGCGGTTCCTGC
>JAEYOB010000856.1 GCA_023412175.1 Pseudomonadota bacterium
GCTGTAGCCGATGTGAGAGCGACTGGAAGCGCGCGGAGAAATGCGTGCGTAGTCAGCAAAACTAATTAAACTCATACATACCGTCTCCGTTACATAATTAAACTTACACCTCCAAGAAATGAAAGGAAAATGGGGCATTTGAGGGGTCAAAATGAAGCCAAATACAATAAAATTGCACAGGAAGATAGCTGATATCATAACGCGTCAATCCAAACAAACTGTGTGTCAATATCTCTCACCGTTCTCATGTTATGGCCCCAAAACCGCTAAGAAGCGATGGTCACCTTTCTCAACGATGGTCATACTAATGGCTTCGCAAACTTGGGAATGCGTTCTACACCGCCTTGCTCATGTCCCCTACAAAAATTGAACCGCTTTGTCAAACGGAAGCCGAAGGGCAATTTTAAGGTCCATAAGAGTTATATCGGACACTTAAGAGGCGACATGGGCTGATATAACGTAGTTCCGACCGCGGTATATCTGTTTTGTACCGCGGTATCAGGCTTCGAATTTTTTGAAAATTTGCTGGTTCACAAATCCTTAAAGATGTCGGCTGAGCCTCCCGTTGGCAACAAAATTCGCACGGTTTTGCCTCTACGGCGTGCATATGATGGATCTCCCATCAAAGTTTTCTCTAGTTTCGGCAAGAGGCCGAAGCTTACACTTGAAGCTCGAATCAGTATCGCTTTGGATTACTACGAATTGGAACTTCAACTCAGCGAAGCGAGAGTCAAAGCCGCAGAAGAAAAGGCACAAAACGCCTCTCGTACTAAGCGCCAGCGTCAGTCTGCTAGTTCCGCGTCTCCCAAGCCTTCTGATGAAGGGGTTCGTCCTCCGCGACAGCAGCAAAAAGGCACTTATCTCCAAATCGCTGAACATTATGGTGTCCATAAGCAAACAGTGTATCAAATTATCCAGGACGCCAAGAAGAAGAGTAAGTTACCGCAATCATCCCGCCCTGGCGCACCTGTCCAAATGCAACCAGAAGTTCGGCTTGCTATCAAGAACGAGTTCAATGATAAAAAAGGACGCATTTCATTAAAGCGGCTGTCGAAGGCATTAGAGGGCATAACGGGATGGAGTACAAAACGTAAGGGGAAGCTACGCACTTCTCCTTCGACTGCAACGCTCTCTCGTCTCTTAAATTGCGAGACATTCCAAATTGGATCAATCCGGACTGTGCCGACGTTGAATGATAAGGCTCTGCATGAACGGCGGTCATTTCCAGTTTTCGCTCGCGCTCTTAACGATCATGTACTCTGCACTCATGATGAGGCCTATGTTCAAGTACGGTGGAGGAAGGGTAGAATCATTTTCGACCTGAGTTTGCCTCGGAATAATGACGAAGCGCCAGTTGTTGTAGAACCAGATGGTGGCGGCCAAGCAGAGCCGAAAGTCTTCCTTTTCGGATCATATTCCAAGCCCCGAATTGTAGAAATGGATGGAAGTTATTATTTTGACCCGCTTTTCGACGGTCGTGTTGCTCTCTTTCGGGTTCGTGGTGTGCGTCCTCGCAAAGTCAATCGACTGGGCAAGCTTAAGGGAGATCCTATTTACGAGAATGTGACCATTAACGGAGCGCGGTACAAACAGTTATTTGAGATGACAGGAGGCTACTTTGACTACATTGAGATGTATTTTAACCCTTCGCTTCGCAATGAGGATTACTGCACCGCTCGTGTTCTTGCCCTTGATTTGACCACAGAGCCTGACTCTGTGATTCCAGAGGGTCCATTACCATCTCCGACTATCTGGTGCCAAGAGGATGGCGCACCAGGGCACGGTTTTGATAATATTCATAATAAGGGCACCACTACCCATGAGGCACTGGTTCGCGCTGCAGCTTTACGTGGGATTGCACTCTTCAAGCAACCAAGGCACTCTCCAGAAATGAATGCCATGGACCTTGGTGGTTGGCGCATGCTCAAAACGGCTGTGGAGAACCGTAGCAATGATGTGCCTTACTTCAATGGCAAGAATAGAGATGTAGTTGAAGCGAAGATTTGGGAGATTGTTAAAGATGAATGGGTGAATCACCACGATCCTAAGAAGGTGTTCATGATATTCGAGCAACGCCGTGTTTTGCTTGATGAGATTGAACGTGTAGATGGTGGTATAATCCGAAGTGAGCCACACAGTGGTCTTCGCAAGAAGTTTCAACACATTCGCAACGATCCTGAGCTCGTGAAAAGTATCAGGGCAACTAACCAAGAACGGGTTTCGGAAGTAAATAGTGGAGTATTTTCCAGTCCTGATGAGGTTGCCGCACTCTTCTCGACGTATTCGTCGTCCTTAGCATCGGGACCACCTTCGTCTTCATCCTAAAGCCTGATCCGCGTCATTCTTTCAGCTCTCTACCGGCCATTCTTGCCATTCTTTCATTAGGCTTTCATCTCCCCCGTCATGTACCGCGGTATGTCAATTATTGGACTTTATTTTCGCACGATTCTTGGAAAATATGATTTTAGCTGGAGACCAGTGAAAATAAGCTTAGACGATGCCATTCCAGGTAAAATTCGTTATATTATTAGGTGATATTCGTATCCATTGCATATAAAGAGTATATGTGAAAAATTTGAACCTTATACGCTATCTCCTTCATATCGAGATAAAATGCTGTAAGTTTAATTATGTAACGGAGACGGTACATGTGAATTATTCATTTTCAGATGCTTGAGTGTGAGCTGTGAGTGTTTAAGCTACCACTCTCGTGTACCCGTGCATGAAAGTGGAGGCCTGTCTCTTCAGCGGAAACGCAACAAAAACAAAGGAAAGGAACACACTCGACAGGTGTTTCTTTTTCTGTCATCACAGGGGGTTAGAGCACTCAAATATATTTCTAGCTCATAGACGGCGGAAGATGGTGCACATCAGCGGGACAGGCGAGCTGCAGGAGCGGCGGTCGCCCTTCAGCGTCAACCACCTTATCGAGCTGTTCTGGGGATTCATCAACCTCATTGGCCTGTTCTTCACCTCCCTGTTTGGGGACGCCAGGGCCCAGATCGGCCAGAGGAACACCACCACGAGGGCGCAGAGGATGCTCGGTGGCGGCCAGGCCTCCGGCGGCGGCAGTAGTAGCGGTGGAGGCGGTGGTGGAGCGGTCCGGAGGGCGAACATCCGCGGCATGTCGGACATCAACAGGAGCTCGAACAGGTTTATCCCGGGCGGATGCGCAGGAGGTAGCTGTGGAGGCTAAGGC
>JAEYOB010000023.1 GCA_023412175.1 Pseudomonadota bacterium
GTCGTGCTCGATGCGGGTCTGCCAGACGAGGCGGTCGCGCAGCCCCGGCTCGAACCGCACCCAGCGCCCGCCGCCCAGCTCGCGCGCGTGGTTGGCGGCGATCTCGGCGTTGCGCAGCAGGTCCGCCGGCGGCAGGTCCGCGCCGGTGATGGCGACGGCGCCGATGCTGGCGGTCAGGTGCACCGCGCCGCCGGCGGCGCCGCGTGTCCGCCGCAGCAGCGCGGCGATGGTCCCGACGTGTCCGGTCAGCACGGAATCGTCCGGGATCCCGTCGAGAAGCAGGCCCAGCGCGTCGTCGGCGATGCGCGCCAGCCGCGCGGTGCCGGCGAAGCTGCCCATCAGCCGCGCCGCCAGCCCGGCCAGCATGACGTGCGCGAACTCATGGCCGAAGCTGTGGCGCAGCTTTGAGAAGCGGTCGAGGTCGATGGCCAGCAGCGTCGCCGGCGTACCGGCCTCCAGCGCGCCGGCCAGCGTGCGCAGCAGGTCCTGCCGGTTGGCGAGCCCGGTTTCCTGATCGCGGTAGGCCAGGTCCATCAGCTCGCGCTCCATGCGCTTGCGGTCGCTGATGTCGCGGATGGAGGCGGTGAACAGGCGCCGGCCCGCGGCGCTGGTCTCGCTGATGGTCAGCTCGACCGGAATGCGCCAGCCGTCGGCGCGCAGGGCCTCCACCTCGAAGCGGTGGCCGAGCACGCGCGGCTCGCCGGTCTCCAGGTAGCGCCGCATGCCGTCGGCGTGCGCCGCCGCCGACTCGGGCGGGATGATGACATCCACGAGGCGGCGGCCCAGCACCCCGGCGCGGGCGTGGCCGAAGATGCGCTCGGCGGCGGGGTTGAACTCGACGATGCGGTCGTCGGTGCCGACGGCGATCACGGCGTCCAGGGCGCCGTTGACCACCGCCGCCTTCAGCGCCTCGCTGGCGCGCAGCTCGTCCTCGGCCCGGTGGTGCTCGGTAATGTCGTGGACGAACACCGCGTAACCGTCGCGGCGCCCGTCCGACTGGATGTTGGGCGAGTAGACACGGCGCACGTAGCGCCGCCCGCGGCCGGGATAATCGACCCAGTGCTCGATCTGCGCGGTGGTTCCGGCCAGCGCCTCGTCGATCAGCGGCCGCAGCCCGCGGTAGAGCGCCCCCAGCACCTCGGGCGCCGCCATGCCGACGATGGCGTCGGGCCCGATGCGCACGAAGTCGCAATAGGCGCGGTTGGCGTAGCGGTAGCGCCGGTCCGGCCCGACCAGCGCCACGCGCACCTCGGCCGAATCCAGCAGCCGGCGCATCTGCTCCAGCTCGCTGAAGGAGACGGCGCGGCGGCCGGCGGCGGCCAGGGAGCGTGGGAGCGGCGCGGCGGAGGGGTCGTCCGACGTGGCGGTCATCGCCTTGGCCTCCTGCGCCGCCCCAGGGGTTTACGCGGTCGCGCGCTCGGGTGAATCGATGTATTCGGCTCCCGCCTTGTCGTGGAAGAAGCCGTTCGCCAGCGGGGCGTCGGTGACCAGTTCGGCCAGCTCCGCCGCCAGTTCGGCGCCGTCGCGCGCGCCGTCGAGCACGGCGCGGAAGCCCCGCGCCACCGTCACCATGTCCACCGTGTGCGGCGACAGGCGGAAGCGGCCGACACCCAGCCGTTGCAGTTCGGCGATCTCGGCGGCGAGGCAGAGGTAGGTGTGCGACATGGTCTGGAGGCCGTTGACCGCCAGGAACGGCTGGTCGTCCAGTGTCTCGACGCCGAGGCCGTCGAGGTCCTGGCCGCAGACGAACTGGCAGCCGTCCTTGTGCAGCCCGTGCACCCGCGCGTGGTAGCAGCGCGCCGAGATGGCGAGCGGCACGCGGCCGAACACCTGCACCTCGGTCTGCATGCCGAGTCGGGTTGCCTCCGTCGCCAGCGCCGCGACCGAGGCGGCCGGCATCTCGGCGCCCAGCGACACCGAGGTGGCGCCGCGCGAGGCCAGCCAGCCCAGCGTCGCCTCGTTGTAGACGTTGACGAACGGGCCGACGGCGTGCGGCTTGCCGTTCAGTTGCGCCACGGCGCCGAGGTCGTTGGCCTCGATCCCCAGCTCGCCGGCCTCGACGAGGTCGCGGACCGCCTTGCGCTCGCGGTCGGTGGTGACCAGGATCGGGCTCGCCAGCACCACCGTCTTGCCGGCGGCGGTCAGGCGCTCGATCACGTCGGGGATGGCGTCCTCGAAGAAGGGGGTGCGCTTGGAGCACACCACCTCACCGAGATAGACGATGTCGAGCGGCGCCTCGTCGGCCATGCGGGCGTAGAAGTCGCGCCACTGGTCCACCGGCCAGTTGAACAGCACCGGGCCGAGGGTGAGCAGGGAACGGGTTTCCATGATTCGCGCCCTCCTCAGCGCCAGGACTTCTGGTAGGCGCCGGCGGTCTCGCGGGCGCCCTCCACCATCGCGTCCAGATCGACGTCGGGCACCTTGCCGTTGCGCTCGAAGGCGTCCAGCGCCTTGCGGTAGGTTTGCACCACCGAGGCGATGTAGGCCTTGCCGCGCTGGCGCCCCTCGATCTTCAGGGCGTGCACGCCGGCCTTCTTCAGCTCGGGCAGCAGTTGCAGGGCATTGAGGCTGGTCGGCTCCTCGAACAGGTAGCCGGCGTCCGCGCCCTGCGCCGCGAAGCGGCCCTTGCACAGCGTGGGATAGCCGGCCGGCTCGTCGGCGCCGAAGACGTTGATGGTGAAGTCGCCCAGGCGCGAGATCAGCTCGTCGCCGCGCGGCTCGTAGCGCACGTGGCTGGCCGGCGAGCAGACGCCCTGCTTGTTGGGCGACAGGCCGGTGGCGTAGCTCGACAGCGAGCAGCGCCCCTCCGCCATCGGGCAGAGGCCGCCGAACACGAACACCTCGACCTCCACGCCGGTCTCGGCGGTCAGGCCCTTGATGTCGGCCACGGTCAGCACGCGCGGCAGCACCACGCGCTGCACGCCGAAGCTGTCGCGGAACAGCTTCACCGCCTCGGCGTTCGCCGCCGACGCCTGCACCGACAGGTGCAGCCGCAGCTCGGGGTGCTTGCG